>JAYSTV010000013.1:0-1876 GCA_043719425.1 Acidimicrobiia bacterium
GGTGCCGAGATCCGCCTTGCCGCCAATAAGAACTACTTCAAAGCCGGTCTTCCCTATCTCGACGGTGTTGTGCTTCGGGTCATTCCTGACGCCTCGAACCAAGTGATCGCCCTCGAAGCCGGCGAAGTCGATTTTATTTACGGTGTGAATGGCCCCGATCTCCCGCGGATCCAGGCGAACAAATCGATCGCCACGCTTGAGACACTGGTCAATCCTGGAGGGTCGAACTGCATTATGACGTTGAGCTTCAACCTTGACAAGCCGATCTTTGCTGATCAGCGGACGCGCCAAGCGGTTTTTCAATCGCTTGATCGTAAGCAGTTCCTCGACCGGATTCTTTTTGGTCAGGGGAAGGTGGCCACGGCCCCGATCGCCAGTGGTATTGACTTTGCCTACGCCAAGGACCTCGGCCTGCCGGCGTTCGATCGGGTTGCGGCCGCCAAGCTCCTTGATGATGTGGGCTGGAAGCGTGCCGGTTCTGGTACCCGCACCGCCGATGGCATCAAGGGTCTGAACGACGGGACGCCGCTCAAATTCCGGTTTCTTTCCTTCCCCACGTTTTCTCAATATGGGCAATTGCTGAAGTCGCAGCTCGGTGAGGTCGGCATTGATGTGCAGTTGGAGACGCTCGAACCTGCGGCGTTTTCCGATCGCGTCTTCGTGCGGCGGGACTTCGACACCAACGTGATCAGCTACTGCAACGGTGTCGATCCGGAGATCGGCGTTCGACGTATGTACGACAGCAAGCAGATCGGGCCGGTGGCATTTTCCAACTCGTCGGCGTATCGCAACGGTGCGGTGACACAGCTCTTTGAAGATGCTTCGACCATCGGTGACTTGCCCCGGCGGAAGGCGATCTACCGGAAGATCCAGGAGACCCTCGCATTCGACCTTCCCTACATCTGGTTGGTGGAAACGACGGGAGTTCGGGCGTATCGGAGTTCGTGCATGGGGCTCACCGACTCCGGTCACTTCGCTGAAGCGGCGAGCTGTAAGAAGTAGCGCGCGCAGCAGCGAAACGCAGACATGACGACACACGCAGGGTGGCGCTTCACCATCCGGCGTCTGCTCCTCGCCATTCCGACGACCCTCGCCGTGGCCGTGCTTTCGTTCGTCCTCATCCACGTCGCGCCGGGTGACCCGATCACGGCGATCGCCGGTGATGGTGGTGACGCTGCCTATTACGCCGAGACAAGAGCCCGCTTCGGCCTCGACCGTTCGATCGTCAGACAGTTCGCGTCGTACCTCTGGCGTCTGTTGCACGGCGACCTCGGTCGGTCGTTCGTCCAGGGACGACCGGTTCGAACGATGATCGCCGAACGGCTCGGCGCAACGCTGTTGCTCACCGGTGTCGCGCTCGTGATCTCGACCTTCGTCGGCATCGGCGCCGCGATGTTCACCGCCTCGCGTCGTGGTCGCCCCGGCGACGTCGTGATCAGTGCCTTCTCGGTACTTGTGTTCGCCACGCCGGCGTTCTGGCTCGGTCAGCTCGCCATCATCTGGCTCGCCCTTCACGCCGGATGGTTCCCGGTGCAGGGAATGACCGACGCCCGCAATGCCTTCACGGGATGGCGAGCGGCGCTCGACGTCACCCACCATCTCGTCCTGCCGGTGGCCGTCCTCGCCGCCCAGGAAGTGGCGGCTGTGGCTCGTCTGCTGCGCACCGGGCTGTTGACCGAACTCGACAGCGGACACGTGCTCTTGGCCCGCTCGAAAGGACTTCCGGAGAGCGCCGTGTTTCTCCGTCATGCGCTCCGGCGACCGCTGCTGCCGGTTCTCGCCGTTGTCGGTGGACGACTCGGTCAGATCCTCTCTGGTGCGGTCGTGGTCGAGATCGTGTTCGGGTGGCCCGGGGTGGGTCGACTCCTGCTCAGCG
>JAYSTV010000121.1:0-4083 GCA_043719425.1 Acidimicrobiia bacterium
TCCGCTCTGTGTGACGACGACTACGAATTCCTTGGCGTCCCCGACGAGTCGCTGCGCAGCTCCTGGGAGCATTGCTCGGACATTGTCATAGGGGCCGAAGCGGCCGGCTTCGACAACGTCCTGCTCCCCTCGGGCTATGAACTCGGTATCGACGCCACGGCATTTGCCGCCGGGATCGCCCCGATGCTCAGCACCATGCGGCTGCTCCTCGCCGTTCGTTGTGGAGAACTGTGGCCACCCCAGTTGGCCCGTCAGATTGCCACCCTCGACCGTATGCTCGGTGGCCGGCTGACCGTCAACATCATTTCGTCGGACCTCCCGGGATCACCGCTCGCCAGCGCACCGCGCTATCGCCGCACGACCGAGATCATCGAGATCCTTCGTGTCCTCCTCGCCGGTCAGGCGCTCGAACACCACGGCGAGTTCTTCGACCTCACGGTCGCCGCCCCCCGAATCCAGCCCGTCGCTGGTGTCTGTCCACCGCTGTACTTCGGCGGCCTGTCCGACGACGCCCGCGAATGCGCGGCCAAAGGCGCCGACGTGTATCTCATGTGGCCCGACGCCGAGCCCGCGGTCGCCGAGATCATCGGCGACATGACGCGACGCGCCACCAACCACGGGCGTGCCCTTCGCTTCGGCTACCGCGTCCATGTCATCGTTCGCGACTCCGAGTCCGAAGCCCGTTCCGCCGCCGACCATCTCCTGTCTCGCCTCGACGCCGCCACCGGCGAAGCGATTCGGGCCAAGTCGCTCGACACCCAGTCGACAGGCGCCAGACGCCAAGCCGAACTTCGCGACAACGCCGTCGCCAACGATGGCTACGTCGAGGACAATCTGTGGACCGGGATCGCCCGGGCCCGCTCCGGCTGTGGCGCGGCGATCGTTGGCGATCCCGATCAGGTGCTGGCCAAGCTCCGTCGCTACGAGGCCATGGGCATCGAAGCATTCATTCTCTCCGGGTACCCACACATCGCCGAGCGAGACCTCTTCGCTCGCCATGTGCTCCCCCACCTCGACCACGCGCAGCTGCGTTTCGACTGAGTCGCAGAGGCCGTCGTAGGTTGGCCCCATGGCACAGCTCAAACTTGGACTCGGCACCGGCTACTGGAGTGCGGGTCCGCCCGCCGGCATCGAAGACCAGATCCGAACGGCCGAGGAACTCGGCTTCGAATCGATGTGGACGGCCGAAGCGTATGGGTCCGATGCCTTCACGCCGCTTGCCTGGTGGGGCGCGGCGACCAAGACACTGAAACTGGGTACGAGCATCATTCAGATGTCGGCCCGGACCCCCACCGCCGCGGCCATGGCCGCGCTCACGCTCGATCACCTCAGCGGCGGTCGGGTGATCCTCGGTATTGGTGCCAGCGGTCCTCAGGTGGTGGAGGGCTGGTACGGCCAGCCCTACCCGCGTCCCTTGGAGCGCACCCGCGAATATGTCGACGTGCTCCGTCAGGTGTGGGCCCGAGAAGCACCGGTCGCCATCAATGGCAAGCACTACCAACTCCCGTATCAGGGTGGCGCCGGCCTCGGCAAGGCCCTCAAGCCAACCGTGCACCCGTTGCGCTCTGACATCCCGATCTACCTCGGGGCCGAAGGTCCGAAGAACATTGCGCTCGCCGCCGAAATTTGTGATGGCTGGCTTCCCCTCTTCTACGCACCGGCCCACGACGAGTGGTACCGCGCCGCACTTGGCGAAGGGTTCGCCCGCCCGGGTGCACGCCGCACGGCAGAGACCTTCGAAGCGGCCGCCGTCGTCACCGCTATCATCGATGACGACGTCGAGCGCGCCGCCGATCAAATCCGGCCGTTCCTTGCGCTCTACATGGGCGGCATGGGCGCCCGCGGACAGAACTTCCACTTCGATGTGTTTGCCCGCATGGGCTACGAAGACGTGGCCGTGAAGGTCCAGGATCTGTATCTCGCCGGTGATAAGCGCGCGGCCATTGCCTCGGTGCCCACGTCGTTGTGCGAACAGGTCGCCCTCATCGGCCCCGCCGACAAAATCCGTGACGATCTCGGCGCGTGGGAAGAGTCGTGCATTACGACCCTTCTGTTGTCGGGTCCGCCGAAGCTCTTGCGGGCCATGGCCGACATCGTCCGGGGCTGACCGTGACCCTCGCCCCGTTTCGCATCGACGTGGCCGAGGAGGTCCTCGTCGATCTACGCGAGCGGCTTTCTCGCACGCGGTGGCCCGACGCCGCGCCCCACAACATCGCCGACTACGGCATCGAACTCGACGCAGTGAAACGTCTGTGCACGTACTGGCGCGACGAGTTCGATTGGCGCGCCGCTGAGGCGCGACTCAACACCTTCGATCAGATCCACGGAACGATCGATGGCACGGGCATGCACGCCATTCACTCCCGCTCTCCGCACGACACGGCGATTCCACTTTGTCTGATCCATGGCTGGCCCGGCTCGGTGGCAGAGTTCGAGTACATCATTGGTCCACTGACCAACCCCACGGCATACGGTGGTTCGGCCGACGATGCCTTCCATGTCGTGTGCCCCGCCCTCCCCGGCTACGGGTTCGCCGGACCGACGAAGGACCCGGGCTGGAACACCGTCCGTTCCGGGCGTGCCATTCATGCGCTGATGGGTGAGCTTGGCTACGCCCACTACGGATTGCAGGGTGGCGACTGGGGTTCGATCATCGCCTCCCAGATGGCCGCCGACCAGGGGCCGTCGATCATCGGTATGCACCTCAACATGATCGTCGCCGGTCCCGGCGACCTTTCGGATCCAATGGGCATCCTCACCGAGCAGGAGCAGGCCGACGTGGCCGCCATGGGCGATTTCCAAGCTCACGAGGCTGGCTATCAAGGCATCCAGAGCACCCGACCCCAGACGTTGGCCTACGGGCTCACGGACTCCCCGGCCGGACTTGCGGGGTGGATCTTGGAGAAGTTCCGGCAATGGACCGATGGCCACGGCGATCCGTTTGCCGCCGTCACGATGGACCAGTTATGCACCAACCTCACGATCTATTGGGTGACCGGCACCATCAACTCCTCCACCCGGATGTACTACGAATCGATCGGTCCCGGCCGACGAGCCGGATACCCGAGCTCCTCGGTCCCCACGGGTTGTGCGGTGTTCCCGAAAGAGATCTACCGAGCGCCCCGAGCGTGGGCGGCCAAGCGCTACGACCTGCGTCACTGGACTCGCTTCGACCGGGGTGGACACTTTGCCGCCATGGAGCAGCCCGTCGAACTCATCAGCGACATACGCGCCTTCTTCGCTACGGTGCGCTGATGAGCACTCCCACGGCCGACGAGTACCGAGCATCGATCGCCGTCGACGCCGAGCGAATCGCCCACCTCGCCGATTCGCACGTGGCGTCGGCGGTGCCGACGTGTCCTGGTTGGGACGTTGCCCGCCTGGCCGGACATGTTGGGCGGGTGCATCGCATGGCCGTAGGTGTGCTTACGAATCCAGTCGATGGCTTTCCCAATCCATCAACCGCCGCCAAGCCCCCAGCTGACCCGGCACTGGTCGCCACGTTCGTTCGAGAAGGTGCGGCCGAGCTCGATTCCGTGCTCGCCACTCGCGATCCGAACTCGCCATGCTGGAACTTCCTCAACGAGCCGGCGTTGGCCCGATTCTGGTTCCGTCGTCAATGTCACGAGACCTCGGTGCATCGGCACGATGCTGAACTTGCCGTGAACCCGGAAGCCACGCCAACGGTCCCGGCCACCCTCGCCGTCGACGGGATCGACGAGTACTTCGTGATGGTCCGTGAACGGCTTCTCACCGTGAGAAGCATCACCACGCTGGGTGGCACACTGCACCTCCACGCCACCGACATCGAAGGTGAATGGATGGTCGATGTGGTCGAAGGAGCCCTCACCGTGAGCCACGGCCACGGGAAAGGAGCCGCGGCCGTTCGCGGCACCGCGGCCGATCTGTTCCTCGGCCTCTGGGGCCGATTCGATCTGCGCGCTGATGATCGCTTCGCCCGCTTCGGCTCGGCCGACGTTCTCACCGCGGCGGCTGCGCTCGGCGGAATCTGACTGTCGCTGCTCCAAAAGGCAACGGACGCTCAGGTGAAGTTCTGACCGACGACGTGTGGCGTCACAATCA
>JAYSTV010000122.1:0-1672 GCA_043719425.1 Acidimicrobiia bacterium
GCCTCGCCGCCCGGCTGCCACCGGGCATTGTGAAAGATCTCGCCGGCTTTCTCCCGGCGTGTGTCACGACCATACGGACCTTGCGCAAAGACCCGAGGGTTCCACGTCGGGCCAAGGTTGCCATCGCATTCGCGGGTATATGGGTGTTCTCACCGATCGATCTGATCCCCGAGTTCCTTCCCGTCATCGGACCGCTCGACGACATCGTCGTGGTTGCGCTCGCATTCCGATACGCCGCCCGCCAAATCCCGACGACCGTTCTCTATGAAGCATGGCCGGCTGACCCAAATCTGCTGCGCCGACTCCTCGGTTCGCGCAAGACCACGAAGTGACCTGGACCACGCCCCGTCTGATCGACCTTGGCGTGTCAGCGTCAACGGCTCGACAGAACCCACCGTCGGGCGTCTTGCTCAACAACCGGTGAGGTTGCGTCGCCATGCTACGAACGCAGGCTGCCCCGGGACTGTCGATTGTCAGTGACACGTCCAAACCGCCCATCGCGTTGCCACAGAGCGACCTCCCAATGACGTCCGCAGCGAGGTCCATGCTCGAGGCCGCGAACGCCAGGTCATATGCACACTTATTATCGAAGCCGTAGGCCATGCTGAGGTGCAACCACGGCTTGAGCCGCACTTCTGCATTCACCGCGGACTGGTCGATCCACAGGCTGCTGTCGACGGGCGGGCCGCTTCACACACCGGAAGGTGACAGGGAATCCGGCGGAATCCCGGAGCCGGACGTACTGTGTCGACATGAAGCACCATCAAGCCCTTTTGGGTGCCGCCTTCTCGGTCGTGGCACTTGTAGTCCCGATCCGTCCTGCGACGGCCTCTACGGCCTCCACTGTGCCAACGGTCTGCCGACTCGATCCGGCGGCAGTGCAACGCGTTCTCGGAGTGACTTCACCCGAAAAGTTCTCAGGTCCCGACGTGTTTATGGGAAAAACCTGTTCCTGGCGGACTACCGATCCCAACTGCTTTCTCCGAAACCTCTCGCTTCGAAGCCACATGAACGCCGGCGAGCGAGCCGCGGTCAAGAAACTACTTTCGACCACAGCCTCGTACGACCTTGCGCCTTTAGCTCTCGGCAGGAACGCCTTCTTCGCTCGAACCGATCTTGGTCCGGCCGCCGCCATCGACATCGAGCGTCTCTACGTTGCTCGCGGCCGTGGCTGGATCGAAATCACCCTTTCTGGTCGCCTCGGGGCCGACGGCTCGCACGAACTCCTCGCCGAAGTCGCAAAGGCGATTCCAGGATCCCTGGCGTAGGGCAGACACGCACCGCAAGTTGGTTCGGGCGAGCCGACTTGGCGAAAGCGAGCAGTCCGAAACTGTTCGTAAAACAAACAAGCAGCTGACGGGCCGCTCAGTCGGTCCGTTCGATCGACATACCATGCGGACTGCTCAGCAGCCCATCATCTTGTGGATGGCGAGACAGAACTCGGGCCATCTCGCAGCGTCTACCTGACCGCATTTGCGGCCGAGCGCCGACCGGTGGAGCAGCATCGTGTTGTCGAGGTTGGCCACGCTGCCCTCACGAACACCCTCAGCCGAACCCACTGCAACCTCGGTTGCCAGGCCCCGCGCCGTCGACGTGACAGGGGCGACCACAACAGAGTGCAACCGGTTCGCCACCCGCGATCGCGTCAACACGACGACAGGACGGATTCTGT
>JAYSTV010000123.1:0-1669 GCA_043719425.1 Acidimicrobiia bacterium
GCGACCGCTCTCCGTCGCTGATGGGTGGCAACTCGTGGGCGGGGTGCTCTTGGGCCAGAATGGCGGTCTTGCGTTTGCGGGACTTCCCCCTCGTGACGCCTCGACCTCGAATCATCGGCGCGCTGATCTTCAGCGCGCTGGTCATCTCGTCGACGGGAGCGTTGGCCCAGACCGACACGTCGGTCGCGCCGCCCGCGCCTGAAGCCGCGGCTGCGGTTGCCCCTCCGGCCCCGACCACGACGGTTGCTCCGAAGCGGACCCTCGTGATCACCGGACGAGGCTTCGGTCACGGGCGCGGTCTCGGTCAGTGGGGGGCCTACGGCTACGCCATCGACAAGGGGTGGACGTCGCCCCAGATCCTCGATCATTACTACGGCGGTACCGTCCCGGGCGCGCTGGCGCCCACGTCGGCGCTGGGTGTTCGAATCTCGAACCTTGATGCCAAACCACTCACCCTCTTTCAGCCGAAGGGTCGGCTGTACCTCCGTCTCGACAACGAACCGGGCCTCCTTGTCCCGCCGGCCTTCGTCGCCCCAACTGTTGTCCCGCTGGCCCCGGACCCGGTGGTCGGTGCGGCGGTCACGGTGCCCGACGGCGCCGCCGCCCCCACGACCACAATCGCCAACGCGGCGGTTGTCGATCCACCGCTCGCGAGCGGCGCCGGGGCGGCCATTCGTGTTCGTTTGGCGAAGGGTGCCTGGGAGGTGAGCGATGCGCCGAGTTGTGTCGGACCGTGGACCATTCGGACGTCGCTAAGCGCGCGTATGGTAACCGTCACGCCAGGGCCCACTGACGCCGCCGCAAGTCCCGATGATCAAACCACGATGCTTCACGTCTGCGAAGACGGTCAGCGCCGCGTGTACCGCGGCGACTTTCTCGCCATCACCGACGGCAAGGTGCAGCGGGGGGTCAATCTCGTTGGTATGGAGGCATACCTTCGTGGCGTCGTGCCGCGCGAGATCTCTGCCTCGTGGGGTGACCGCGGCATCGAAGCGGTGAAGGCCCAGGCGGTGGCGGCTCGGTCCTACGCGGCGGCCGAAAAGCGATCCGGTTTCTCCAACACGTGCGACACGATTTCGTGCCAGGTCTACGGCGGCCGCGGCATCGTCGACGGCAAAGGTTTCCGTTCGCTCGAAGACGCACGAACCGATCGAGCCATCGCCGAAACAGCCGGCGAGATTCGCGTCAACCCGAAAACCGGAACGGCGATCCGCACGGAGTTCTCGGCGTCGACCGGTGGTCACACGGCGGGTGGCGAGTTCCCCGCGGTGCCCGACGACGGCGACAACACGGCCGGGAATCCGAACGTGAACTGGGAACGGCGTCTGGCGGGAATCGCAGTTGGTAAGAGCACAAAGCTCGGGCCCCTCGTCGACGCCAAGGTCACCGCTCGCGACGGCTTTGGGGCCGACGGCGGACGCGCAACGAAGGTGGCGCTGGTCTACGAGCGCGGCACCGTCTCGGTGAGCGGTACCGACTTCATGCGCTCGTTCTCGCTCAAGTCGTCGTACTTCTCCACGCAGGTGATCGTCGAAGGCTCCCCCGCGGCGGCCGCCGAGGCCGTGGTACCCCTGGCCCCCGACACCCCGGGCCAGGCGCTCACGGGCGATGCGGGCGGGCCGGTCGCCGCGGTGGGCGCCCTCCCGGCCGGCGCGCTCACCCCGACGGC
>JAYSTV010000124.1:0-4072 GCA_043719425.1 Acidimicrobiia bacterium
CTGCTCGCCGCCATCCTGCTGGCGAGCATGCATGCCGTGGGGGCGCCGGCAAACCTCGACGGTCTGGAAGTGATTCGGGCGTTCGCTCTCGTTCGGGTCTTCTCGTCATTCGTCCCGGTGCCCGGTGGGATCGGAGTCATGGAACTCGGTATCGTTAGCGCGCTTACTACGGCCGGAGCGACTCGGCCTGAGGCACTTGCGGCATTGGCCGTCTACCGCGGCCTCACGTTCTTCCTGCCGATCGTCACGGGCGCTATCGCCGGTCTGTGCTGGCGTCGCAACCAAGCAAAGTAATCGCCAGCGCTCCACGCGTTTCGACTGCGTTTATCGGCGCTGCGCTGCTCCGCTGGCGTTTCGCTGCTCGTGCGTCAGTCGTTTCTGCGGGCGTTTGCCCTACGCGTTCCGCACTCGTGCGGCGTCGTGAAGTCCGAGTTCGTCGATCGAGCTTTCGCGCATTTCGATCTTGCGGATCTTGCCGGTGACCGTCATCGGAAACGTCTCGGTCACCTTCAGATACCGCGGGATCTTGTAGTGCGCAATCTTGCCCTGACAGTATGCGCGCAGATCTTCTACCGAGAGTCCGGCGGAGCCCGGCCGAAGCACGACCCACGCCATGATCTCCTCGCCGTATCTCACGTCGGGCACACCAATCACCTGCACGTCGGCGATGTCAGGGTGGGCGTAGAGGAATTCCTCGATCTCGCGCGGATACACGTTTTCGCCGCCACGGATGATCATGTCTTTGATCCGGCCCACGATGTTGACGAAGCCGTCGACGTCGATCGTGGCGAGATCGCCGGTGTGCATCCATCCGGCTTGATCGATGGCTTCGGTGGTCTTGCCCGGTTCGTTCCAGTACCCGAGCATCACGGAGTACCCGCGAGTGCAGAGCTCACCGGACTCGCCGCACGGCACGATCCGCCCCGTTTCTGGATCGACGACCTTGATCTCCACGTGGGGATGCACCGTGCCCACCGTGCCGGTGCGGCGATCGAGGGTGTCGTCGGTGGCGGTTTGCGTTGACACCGGTGACGTTTCCGTCATCCCGTAGGCAATGCCGACTTCGGGCATATGCATGCGTGAGGTGACCTGCTTCATGACTTCGACCGGACACGGCGAGCCCGCCATGAGGCCGGTTCGGAGCGACGAGAAATCGGTTGCGTCGAAATCGGCGTGGGCGAGTTCGGCAATGAACATCGTGGGGACGCCGTAGAGGCTCGTGCACTTCTCGGTGGCGATGGCGCGCAGGGTGGCCCCGGGGTCGAAGGCGGCTTCCGGGTAGACCATGGCGGCGCCGTGGGTGATGGCGCCCAGGTTTCCCATGACCATGCCGAAGCAGTGATAGAGCGGGACCGGGATGCAAATCCGATCCTGTTCGGTGTACCGACAACCCTCGCCAACGAAGTACCCGTTGTTCAGAATGTTGTGGTGGCTGAGCGTGGCGCCTTTCGGGAAGCCCGTGGTCCCGCTCGTGTACTGGATGTTGATGGCGTCGTCGAACTGCAGGGTCGCCGAGCGGGCCGCAAGCATCTCCCGTGACACCGTTCGGCCCAACTCGCTCAACGCCTGCCACTCCGGTGAGAAGAGAAAAATTGTCTCTTCGACGGTGTCGAGTTCGTTGGCCACCTCGTCGACCATGGCCACGTAGTCGCTCGTCTTGAAACTCGGGGCGGCGATGAGGAGCCGACAGCCCGACTGGTTCAACGCGTAGGCCAGTTCGTGGGTCCGATACGCGGGGTTGACGTTGACCAGGATGACGCCGATCTTGGCGGTGGCGAATTGCACGATGGTCCACTCGGCGTAGTTCGGTGACCATAGGCCCACGCGCTCACCGGGCTCGAATCCCTTGGCCAACAACCCCCGAGCGACGAGGTCCACGGCCTCGTTGAGTTCGTTGTAGGTGAAGCGCAGGTTTTGGTGACACGACACCAGCGCCTCACGATCGCCGAAGGCGGCGACGGTCCGCTCCAAGCAGGCGCCGATGGTTTCTCCGAGCAGCGCAACGGTCGAAGTTCCCGACGAATACGAAAGCGTGGTTGGCGTTGCGGTCATCGGCCCTCCATTGTCACCAGCAGCCACTCGGCGAGAACGGATCGTAGGCCGACTTCGGGTGTCCGGCTGTCAGGCGGGAGCAGGGCCGGCCGCTAGTGGACGGGTGTTGGCCAGCAACGTGTCGATGAGGGGAGCGAGTCGACCGACGCCGTCGAAGAGCGCCTCGGGTCGACCACGGTTGGGGTCCAGCAACGCCATCAGTTCCATGCCGATGAAGAGGGAAGCCACGGCGTAGGTGGCGTCGGCCGGATCGAGCAGCGTGGCCACGGCCGAATCGCGAAGCACGCGCACGATGGCCTCCTGTACGAGCGTCATCCACGGCATCATGCCGAGGTGCAGGCCGTCGCGGAGATCGGCAGACGTGTTGGCCCCGGCGAGCAGTTGCGCCAAGACGTTCACCGACCCCGATTCCTGTTCGTGGCGATGAATTTCGCGGGCCACCACGATGAGTTCGCTGATCGTGGTGATCTGGCGCAGGGTGGTCTCGTAGCGCGTGGCTCGGCTCTGCCCTTCGGCTCTCGCCGCTTCGATCAGCAGGCCGTCGACGGAGCCGAAGTGGTAGAAGATCAGCGCCTGATTGAAACCGCCCCGGCGAGCGATGGCCCGAGCGCTGGTGCCCACAATGCCCTCGGCATCGAGCGTGTCGATGGCCGCCTGCACGATCCGTTCCCGGGTCTCGTCGCCGTTGGATGCCGACGGGCGCCGCCCGCCGCGCCGCGTGGCCGCTCGCGGCGGACCGCTTGGTGATACTTCGTCCTGATTTTCGGCCATAGCCGACCGTAGCGCGGGATTGAGCAGTTTGGCGTGCTGGTGCTTTGAGCGGTTGCTCACCGGGAACGTCGTTCGGCCGGGGTGCGGCTCCCCGAGCCGTGATCGGTCCGCCATACTTGCGGCGCTATGGGGGCTGAGGAGGTTGCGTCGCGTCGAACGGTCGACACCCTGCTGGCCCACGCCGGGATTGCCTCGCTGTATCCGTTCCAAGAGGAGCTTCGTCAGGCGGCCGCCGCCGGTCCCGAACGCGACGTGTTGTTGGAAGCGCCGACCGGGGCGGGCAAAACCCTGGCTTTCGCCGCGGTTGCCTTCGACGATTTGGCCCGGCGAGATCCGCCGATCGGGCCTCCCGCCGCGCTGGTGATCACGCCGACGCGCGAGCTGGCCCAGCAAAGTGACCGGGTGTTGCGTCCCTTGGCCCGTGGGGTCGATCGACGGTCCGCGCTTCTCCAGGGCGGCGTCGCCTTCGAGCCGCAGCTCCGCAACCTGGACCGAGGCGCGGATCTCATCGTCGGGACGCCCGGCCGTCTCCTCGATATGGCTCGGCGCGGGCAACTCGACCTCGCCGGCATCGTGGTTGTTGTGGTCGACGAAGCCGACCGTCTCGGTGATCTGGGGTTTCTCCACGATGTGGCGGCGATTCTGCGGTTCGTGCCGTCGACGGCCCGCCGGATTCTGGTGTCGGCCACCCTGAGCGGAGCCGTCGACGAACTCGCCCGTGACCTCCGGCCAAGCCCGATCGAGGTTCGTACCGCAGCGGCTCCGGCGACCGCGCCGCAAGGGTTGGGCTGGGGCACGCCAGCAAACCCCCACCTGCGCGTCGTCATTGTCCGCGAACGTCTGCGTGATGACCTCGGGCGGCTGCTCGATGCTTCGACCCGGTCATTGGTCTTCGTTCGTAGCCGTCACGCCGCCGATCGATGGGCGGGATGGATCAACGATGACGGTCGGCGCGCCGCCGTCCTTCACGGCGGCCTCTCCACGGCGGCGCGTCGCCAGGCGATCGAGGCATTTCGGCTGGGCGACGAGCCGGTGTTGGTGGCCACCGATCTGGCGGCGCGGGGGTTGGATGTTCCCGAGGTGACCCTGGTGGCCCACATTGAACACAGCGACGACGAGCGTGACTACGTCCATCGCTCCGGTCGGACCGGCCGCGCCGGACTACCTGGCGCGGTCGTCAACCTGATCCGTCAGGAACAACGTCGGGCAGTGGTGGCGATGGAAGCTCGGCTCGGCGTGGTTGCCGTTG
>JAYSTV010000125.1:0-4067 GCA_043719425.1 Acidimicrobiia bacterium
CGGGCAAAAAGGAGGGTGAGTCGCGACATGACCGCACCCTGCGCGCCATCCTCTCCCCGGACCGCCACCTTGCTGCGTTCGATCTCGAGAACACGCTTATTGCCTCGAACGTGGTCGAGTCATTTTCGTGGCTGGCCACCCGCGATATGGACGCCGGTGAGCGGGCCAAGTTTGTGCTCGGTATGTTGCGCGACGCGCCGTCGCTGTTGACGCTGGACCGCAAGGATCGCGGCGATTTTCTTCGCTCGTTTTATCGCCGCTACGACGGTGCGCCATCGGGCCTGGTCGCCGACGATGCGATGGAGTACCTCACGCAGCTGGTCGTGACCAAGTCTTTCCCGGCCGGCATTCGGCGAGTGCGAGAACACCGCGCTCTCGGACATCGAACGGTGCTCATCACCGGAGCCCTCGACTTTCTCGTCGAACCGTTGCGTCCCCTCTTCGACGAAATCGTGGCCGCCCGCATGACGACGCGTAACGACGGCACGTATACGGGTGAGCTCGACATCGGCCCGCCAACCGGCGAGGCCCGAGCACTTGCGCTCCAGAGCTACGCCGACGCCCACGGCTTCTCCCTTGAACAGTCCGTCGTCTACGCCGACTCGGCCAGCGATCTCCCGTTCCTCGAGGCCGTTGGCTATCCCGTGGCCGTCAATCCGGAGTCAAAGCTGGCCACGATTGCGCGCAAACGCGGGTGGCATGTGGAGCAGTGGGAGAAGGCGCCGGGCGGGCCCCGGCCTTTACTGCCGATCGGCCCGCTGCGGCCAACTCGCCGCATTCGCGCCGATGAGGCGGCCCGATGAAGGCGCTCGTGTTCGAACGCAACGTCGCCCGGTTCGCCACGGCGAAAGCGCTGGCGATCGTGGCCCCGTCGAAGGCGCACCGGCGTGGTCCGCTCCGCCTCGATGAGCACCACCACGAGCCGTCACTCCCCGGTCCCGACTGGTCGGTTATCAAACCCCGCCTGGCCGGGATCTGTGGCAGCGACCTCGCCACCGTTTCCGGGACCAGCTCGCGCTACTTCGAACCAATCGTGTCGTTCCCGTTCGTCCCCGGCCACGAGGTGGTCGCCGACGACTCCGAAGGCCGGCGCGTCGTGATCGAGCCGGTGCTCGGGTGTGCGGCCCGGGGTATTGCGCCGACCTGCCATGCGTGCGCCAACGGTGACCTCGGTCGGTGCGAACGAATCAGCTTCGGCCACCTTCGTCCGGGCCTGCAGTCCGGGTTCTGCTGCGATACCGGGGGGGGCTGGTCCACGGCGATGATTGCCCATCGCTCGCAGCTCCACGCCGTGCCCGACGCGCTGTCCGACGAAGATGCGGCGATGGTCGAGCCGGCCGCCTGCGCAGTGCACGCCGCCCTCTCCCCCGGGCTGCTGGGTGGCCCTTCGGGCGGAGCCGTAGCCGTGGTCATCGGTGCCGGATCAATAGGTCTACTGACAATCAGCGCGCTGACGAAGTTCAATCCGGTCGAGCATCTGATCGTCGCCGCGCGATACCCGGAACAGCAGCAGTTGGCCCGAGCCTTCGGGGCGACATCCGTGATCGATCCGTCGGCCCTCACCCGGACCGTCCGGCGGGTCACTGGTTCCCTAGCGATTGGCGACGGCGGCATCGAACGCCTGACCGGAGGCGCCAACGTGGTCTTTGACTGCGTGGGGACCAACGAATCAATCGCCGATGCGCTGGCCGTTGTTCGACCCGGTGGGCGAATCGTGCTGGTGGGCATGCCTTCGATGGTCACCGTCGACATGACTCCGCTATGGCACCGCGAGATCAGCCTGGTTGGCGCATACGCCTACGGGATGGAGCCGAGTGTGGGCGGCCGCCGAACATTTGACCTCGCGTTTGAACTCGTCGCCTCGTCTCAGCTCGGCCGGCTCGTCTCGGCGGCCTATCCGCTGCACCGCCATGGCGACGCCATCGACCACGCCCTCGCGGCGGGTCGTCGAGGCAGCATCAAGATCTGTTTTGACCTTCGTCAGGAGAAGCAACGATGAACGACCGTAAACGAGGGCCGAGGCCCGGTCTCGTCCTGGAGGTCGACCGGTCCACGCCGCCGACGCTGTTCTGGCACGGTGAGGGCTTCCGTTTGGAGAAGCTCCCCGTCGGCAGCCGGGTGATCTACGCCCCGGAGCCGATCGATTCGCTCGCCGATCCGCGAGGCGCCATTCGCCATGCGCTCGCCAACCCAACGGGTGATTCGGAACCACTGGAAGCTCTGCTCTTCGCAGGCATGAAACTGACCATCGCCTTCGACGACATCTCGCTGCCGCTGCCCCCGATGGAGCGACCCGATATCCGTCAGATGGTGATCGAGGAAGTCCTCGAGGTCGCCGCCCGCAAGGGGGTCGACGATGTCCACTTGATCGCCGCGCTCGCCCTGCATCGCCGCATGACCGAAGACGAGCTCCGTCATGCCGTGGGCGACCGGGTCTACGACGCGTTCGCCCCGAGCGGCGCTCTCTACAACCACGACGCCGAAGACGAAAACAACCTCACCCACCTGGGCGATACCAAACATGGTGAGCCGGTCATCATCAACAAGCGTGCGGCGGACTCCGACCTCCTCATCTACGTGAACATCAACCTGGTGGCGATGGACGGTGGCTGGAAGTCAACAGCTACCGGGCTTTCGGCCTACAAGAGCCTGAAGCATCATCACAACGTGTCAACGATGCGACGTTCCACATCATTTATGGACCGTCACAAGTCGGAACTCCACACGTCGAATTGGCGGATGGGCAAGGTCATTCAGGATTCCGGCGTCAAGATCTTCCAGATCGAGACCACGCTCAACAACGACGCCTTCCCCGAGCCATTCAGCTTCCTTCAGAAGCGTGAATGGGAGTGGAACACCAAGGACCGGGTCTCATTTATTGGTGCGTCGAAGGCACTTGACCGGGTCCCCTCCCGAATAAAGCGAAAGATTTTCGCCGACATCAAGGCCCCGCATCGAATGACGAGCGTGCAGGCTGGCGAGGTTGAGGCGGTCCACGAGCTCACGACGGCGAACGTCCACAAGCAGCAGTTGGTGACGGTTGAAGGCCAGACCGACATCTTGTCGATGGGCCTCCCCTACATCTGTCCGTACAACGTGCACTCGATCATGAACCCGATTCTGGTGATGTGTCTCGGACTCGGATACTTCTTCAATCTGTACCGCAACAAGCCGCTCGTTCGTGAAGGTGGCGTGCTTATCATGAGCCATCCCACCCCGTGGGAATTCCATCCCGTGCACCATCCGAGCTACATCGACTTCTTCGAGCAGGTTCTCTCGGTAACGACCGATCCGGAACGAATAGAGAAGGAGTTTGAAGCCTCTTTTGCCGAAGATGAGTGGTACAAGCATCTCTATCGAACGAGCTATGCATATCACGGCGTTCACCCGTTTTACATGTGGTACTGGGGGGCTCATGCCCTGCAACATCTGGGCCGGGTGATCATCGTTGGGGGCGATGTGAAGGCGGTGCGCCGTCTCGGGTTCCAGCCGGCCTCCACCCTCCGCGACGCGTTGGAGATGGCGTCGGATGTCGTCGGGCGCAGCCCGACTATCACCCATCTGCACAACCCGCCGATCTTTCTGGCCGACGTGGTCTGATGAAACTTCCCCGCCTCTCGTCATCGTCGCTGCTCGACGTGACCAAAGCGAAGTTTGTCTGCCTCGCCACGATCGGCGCCTCCGTCGTCGTGATGACCTGGCGAGCTTTCGAGCGAGGCTCGCTGTGAATCAGCCCGCAGGTCGGTTGCCTCTGCGGAGCAGGGAAAGTCACCCAGTTGGGGAATCCCGGGCCGACGACCGACCGTGGCGCAAAGGCCCGCTCGTCGACGCCGTCAAGAGCCAGGCCCGGCGGATGCCGAAGTCTCTCGATCAACTCGTACCCCGATCGTTCCGAGGCTTTCCCTTCGCCGCCCCCACGCAGCCACGTGGCGTCGAACTCCCCGCCGAGACGTCCACCCTGGGTGTCGACTACGACACGGAGTGGGCTCGTGAGCCGCTGGCGTCGGTGACCCGACGGGTGCTCCAAGAGACGGTGGTTCGAGGTGGCATCGAACTCCTCGCCAGCC
>JAYSTV010000126.1:0-4064 GCA_043719425.1 Acidimicrobiia bacterium
GACGCGTTCCGACGCTTCGTCGAAAAGGAAATCACTCCGCACGTGACGGAGTGGGAACGCAACGGGATTGTCGATCGAGCCTTGTTTCACGCCGCAGGAGCCAACGGCTTCTTAGCGCTGCAGGCACCCCAGGAATTCGGCGGCGGTGGCACGTCCGACTTCCGGTTCAACGCCATCATCGGCGAAGAGCTTATGTACGCCGGCACCGGCGGAGCAGGGCTCGGCATCACCTTGCACAACGACATCACGTTGCCGTATTTCTTGGGGCTGACCAACGCCGACCAGAAGGGTCGCTGGTTGCCCGGCATATGCGACGGTTCGCTCGTAACCGCCGTCGCCATGACGGAACCCGGGATCGGATCGGACCTGGCGTCGATGAAGACCACCGCCATTCGCGATGGCGACTCGTACATCGTCAATGGCTCCAAAACCTTTATCACCAACGGCATCAATGCCGACCTTGTCATCACGGCGGTGAAGACCGATCCGTCGCAGAAGCACAAGGGCATGTCGTTGCTCGTCTTGGAGCGAGGTATGGCTGGTTTCGAGCGCGGCCGCAACCTCGAAAAGATTGGGATGCATAGCCAAGACACCGCCGAGTTGTTCTTCACCGATGTGCGTGTGCCGGTGGCGAACCGACTCGGTGAAGAAGGCCAGGGTTTCACGCTGCTGGTCCGCAACCTCGCCCAGGAGCGACTCTCGATTGCCGTGGCCGGTATCGCCGCGGCAAAGGCCGCACTGGATTGGACGGTGGAGTACACGAAGTCGCGCCAAGCGTTCGGACAAGCGGTGGCCAACTTCCAGAACTCCAAATTCAAGCTGGCTGAAGTGGCGACAGAGGTCGAGATCGGTCAGGTCTTCGTCGACCGGTGCCTTGAGCAACTCAACGCCGGCGCGCTCACCGTCGAAGAGGCGGCGATGGCCAAGTGGTGGTGCACCGAACTCCAGAAGCGCACTGTCGACACGTGCGTGCAGCTGCATGGCGGCTACGGCTACATGCAGGAGTATCCGATCGCCCGGGCCTACGTCGACGCGAGAATCACCACGATCTACGGCGGCACGACCGAGATCATGAAAGAGATCATCGGCCGCAAGATCGTCGGCTGACCTACTCCGCCAACACGGCTTTGGCCCACCCGTAGTCAGCCTTGCCATTGGCCGCCCGTTCGATACGGTCAACAATGCGCACCGTGCGCGGCAGTTTGTAGCTCGCCAGCCACGTTTTCACCTCGGCCACAATCGCACCGGCATCGGTTGGTCCCTCGGCCGACGGTTCGAGTGACACCACCGCAGCAACCGATTCGTTGAAGCGCGCGTCGGGAAGGCCGACCACCAGACAGTCGACGACCGCCGGGTGTCGCTTCATGGCTTCTTCGACCTCTTCCGGGAACACCTTCTCCCCCGCTGTGTTGATGCAGTTCGACCCACGGCCGAGCAGGACGAGCGTTCCGTCATCGGCCCACGTGGCCCAGTCTCCGGCCATGGCGTGGCGTACTCCGTCGATTTCGACGAAGGTGGCCGCCGACTTGGCGGGGTCGTTGAAGTAGCCAAGCGGCACCACCGCCGATGCCGCAATACGTCCGCGCTCTAACGAATCACGAGGCACCACGGTTCCATCTTCAGCGATCAGCTTGGTGCCGGGCAATGGTTCGAATCGCGCCGTCTCTATTGGCGTCCCGCGGCTCACGATGCGCCGCGCCATGGCCCCTTCGGTCGAGCCCATCGAATCGACGAGGCGCACATCGAGGTGACGAAGGAGCCCCGTCTGGACTTCTGCGCTCCACATGACGCCGCTCGATTGCATGATGCGCAGCGCCGAGAGAGCAAACGGCTTTCCGGCCGCGACCGCGGCATCAAGCGAATCGAGCATCGGCTTCGCGAACGCATCGCCGACAATCGTGATGGCGTCAGCCCCCTCGGCTGCCGCCGTGGCCCAGAGCGCTCCCGCATCGAACGATCGCCCAGGGAGGGTGACCACGCAGCCGCCCATCAGGTGCGCGTAGAACGCGCCGAGCCACATGCCCGTGCCGTGCATCAGCGGACACGCCGGAATGCTGACTCGACGATCGCCCCGGTCTCGGTGAAGCGCAATCTGGGCAATCAGCGTTTCGTCGGTTGGGAGTTCCCAGCCACGGTAGGTGTACCCCGTGAACATCCGCCGGACGAAGTCGCCCATGCGAAACATGACACCCTTCGGCAAGCCCGTGGTCCCACCGGTGTAGAGCATGTACACGTCGTCCTCGGAGCCGGCGAGGCCAACGGCCGGATCATACGCGCGCTGACAGTCAGCCCACGTAGCATCTGCCGTGCCTACCTCTAGGAGCACGCCTTGCTCAGGCACGACCACCACGCACCGGAGCGCAGGCGTACGAGTACGCGCCCCTACCATGCGGGACACGAGGGAGGAGTGAGCGAACACCACCGGGGCTCCGCTGTCATTCGCCAGGTGAGTCAACTCATCGCCGAGGTAGCGATAGTTCATGTTGATCGGCACGGCTCGACGCAGGAAAGCGCCGTATTGCGCGATCAGATACTCCGGCGAGTTGTGCAGCAACAAACCAACGCGGTCACCGGGGCCCACCCCCTGAGCCCCTAAGAACGTCGCCACGCGCATCGCTGAGTTGTGGAACTCCGACCAGGTCAGCCGTTGGTCCCCATGGACAAGGGCCGGATCGTCGCCGAACGCCTCGGCTGTTCGCGTGAATAGGTCAGCGAAGTGCAACGTCATTGGGAAAAGGCAGCAACGGCCACCGCTTT
The DNA here is from genome assembly GCA_043719425.1 of Acidimicrobiia bacterium. Taxonomy (GTDB): domain Bacteria; phylum Actinomycetota; class Acidimicrobiia; order Acidimicrobiales; family JANYDT01; genus JANLQX01. Next base: position 2,758 of record JAYSTV010000126.1, read on the forward strand.
AGCCCAGCCGTAGTCGGCCTTGCCATTGGCCGCCCGCCGAACGGTGTCAACGATCAAGACCTGCTTCGGCGCTTTGTACCCGGCTAGTTCCGCCTTCACATGGGCAATCAGAACGGCCGCATCGACCCCGTCGACCACTCCTTGCAACGAAGCAACAGCGACGACACGCTCGCCGAACTTCTCGTCGGGCAAGCCAACCACGAGGCAGTCGAGTACGGCGTCGTGACGCTTCACGGATTCCTCGACCTCTTCGGGAAATACCTTCTCGCCGGCGGTGTTGATGCAGTTCGATCCGCGGCCGAGCAGCGTCAGCGATCCGTCGGCATTGATCAAGGCCATATCGCCCGGGAAGGAGTAGCGAGTTCCATTGATCATGCGGAACGTCCGGTCAGATTTCGCTTCATCCTTGTAGTATCCAATCGGCGTATTGCCGCTGGCCGCCACCATGCCGATCTCGCCGGAACCGGGAACCACCGGCCGCCACTCGCCGTCGGCCTCGATGAACACCTTCGTGGTTTCGTTGGCCGTGAACTTGGCCGTCTCCGCGCCCGTCTGACGGGTAGTCATGGTGCTCCCCATCGACGCTTCCGACGAACCAAGCAGGTCCGCCAAGGCAAAATCGCCGTGCTCGAGGAGTTGCGCCTTCACTTCGCTCGACCACATCACTCCGGCCGACATGATGATCTTGAGCGAGGACACAGTGAACGGTTCACCACGGTCCCGAGCTGCTTCGAGCGACCTGACCATCGGTTTGGCGAACGCATCGCCGACGATTGTTGCAAGGGTGACGTTCTCTCGCTCCACCGTCCGCCAGAACTCGTCGGCCTCAAAGTTCCGGCCTTCCAACAAGAGCACCGCCGCACCGAGATGCTGTGGGATGAAAGCCCCGATCCAGACACCGGTGCCGTGCATGAGCGGACACGCCGGCACACTGACTGGGAGGCGACCGCCAACCTTCTCCCGGAACGCAGCCACGAACGGGGCGATCGACGCCGCGGTGGCCGGGGGCGGGACTTGCGCCAGGATCGGATAGCCGAGGAGCAGGCCACCACAGAAGCCGCCCATTTGGTACATCACGCCCTTAGGCATACCGGTCGTGCCACCGGTGTAGAGCATGTAGAGATCGTCTTCGGAGCGAGTGATCCGGCTGGCGGGCGCGCCGGCCGTGGCCGATGCTCCATGAGACCGAGCCGGCGAGCGGTGCCTGTCCCCCCTCGTCGTCGACCTCGATCCACAGCTTCACGTTCGGGGCCTTGTCTTTGACCCGTGCCACCCGGTCGGCGAGCGACGCGTGATACACGAGGACC
>JAYSTV010000127.1:0-4061 GCA_043719425.1 Acidimicrobiia bacterium
GACTGCCGGGCGTCGTAAGCAGACTTAGCGACGCGCCAGTCCGCCAGCCACCACGATCTCAGGACCGTTCGCATCGACCGGGTTCGGCGCGTAGAGCACCACGCTCTGCCCGGGAGCGACGCGCGTCTGCGGCGACGCAAAGGTGACCACAAGATCGTCGCCGTCGCCAGCAGCCGTGCACGAAATCGAGTGGCCGTGGGCGCTCATCTGCGCGCGTAGCAATCCGTCGAGCGGCGAAACACCAAGCGGAAGCGTGACCGAATGGAGCGTGACCGTCGGGCGGAGCAACGCCTCTGCGCCGCCCACGGTGACGACACCCGCCTCGACATCAACATCGACCACGTATTGCTTCTCACCGCCGCCCGGGAGGCCAAGACCGCGGCGCTGACCCACGGTCACGAGCTCGACAGCATCGGTCGCCCCGACCTGCGCGCCCGACTCATCCACAACGCGAGCCGGACGAAGCGGAATGCGATCACCGAGGAACACGCGGCGACCGCCTCCGGTCTGAGCGATGAAGCACACGTCCATGCTCTCGGCCTTGTCGGCCGTGCGCAAACCCATCGCCGCGGCCTTGGCTCGAACCTCGGGCTTGGTCAGTTCGCCCACCGGAAAAACTGTCCGAGCCAACACGCTTTGGTCAAGCATGTGCACCACGTAGCTCTGATCCTTGGCCGGATCATGGCCGCGCCCGATGGCGAAGGAACCATCGGCCAACATGACCCGTCGGACGTGATGACCCGTGGCGATCGCATCGAAGCCGAGCTGCACGGCGCGATGCAGCAACCGATCGAACTTGAGGAACCGGTTGCACTCCACGCACGGGTTCGGAGTTTCCCCAATGCTATGTGCACGTACGTACGGTTCCACGACATCACGATCGAAGTCCTCACCAAAGTTGAACACGTGATGACGGATGCCGAGCTGTTGCGCGACGCGACGCGCGTCGTCGACGTCGGCGACCGAGCAACAGCCGGAGTCGGAATCGCCGCCCCAAAGTTTGAGCGTGACTCCAGCAATGTCGTGGCCCTGCTCCTGCAAAAGGGCGGCGGCGACTGTCGAGTCCACTCCACCGGAAAGCGCGACCAGTATCCGGCTCATCGCTTCACTCGAAGTCGACGAACGATGTCGGGCAAGGTGTTGAGCACGGCGTCGACATCGTCATCTGTTGACGCTGTGCCCAACGTGAGACGCAGCGCGCCACCGGCTCGTTCGGGCGCCACGCCTATGGCCAGCAACACCGGCGACACGTGAAGTGCCCCGCTCGCACATGCCGAGCCCGCCGACGCGGCGACGCCAGCATCGTTGAGGAGAAGCAGCACGGATTCACTCTCCACGCCGTCAAGGATCAGGTGCGCGCTTCCGGCCACCTTCGTCGATCGATCAGCGACGGTCTCCACGCATCCGTCGATCGCACCAACGAGCCCGTCAACGAGACGGTCGCGCAACACCGAAACACGAGTTCCAACTTCCGAGCGCGCAAGATCAGTGAGGCTCGCCGCCTCGGCCATGCCCACGATTCCCGCAACGTTCTGCGTGCCACTGCGACGCTCGCGTTCCTGCCCGCCGCCGTGGAGCAACGGCGTGACCGAAAGGCCCTCGCGAACGGAGAGGGCACCCACTCCTTTGGGCCCACCGAACTTGTGGGCCGACACCGCCACAAAATCAGCAAGCGCGCATATCGGTCGAATATCGAGCCACACCGGCGCCTGCACCGCGTCGACGACAAAGGTCGATCGGGACACCCGTGCTCGGAGCATCAACGCCAAGTCGGCGATCGGCTGCACGGTTCCGATCTCGTTGTTCACCGCCATCACCGCCACGGTCACCGCCGACGCACAGTGCCGGGCGAAGACCTCGGCCGCTTCGTCGAGGTTCACGGCACCGCCCGACGTGACCGGCAGCACTTCATGCACGGCCTGACCGGTGGCCGCCAACCACCGAGCCGTCTCAGTGACGGCGTCGTGCTCGATGGCGCTCGTCAACACGACCGGCAGTTCACCCGGAACCACATCGACGCCCCGAAGGGCAAGGTTCAACGACTCCGTGCCGCCTCCGGTAAACACCAGTTCGCGGGCCCGACAACCCAGGAACGCAGCCATCTGGTCGCGAGCCGTTTCCAGCGCGGCGCGGGCTTCAGCCGAGACATCGTGCACACCCGACGGATTCCCATACGACCCGCGCAGCACCGCGACCATGGCATCGATGGCCGAGGGATGCATGGGAGTTGTCGCGGCATGATCGAGATAGTGCATGGTGAGAAAAGTCCGGCGACCAGCCAGCAGAGCGGCATGATCGAGATAGTGCATGGTGAGAAAAGTCCGTCGACCAGCCAGCAGAGCAGCATGGTCCAAGTAGTGCATGGTGAGAAAAGTCCGGCGACCAGCCAGCAGAGCAGCATGATCGAGATAGTGCAGGGTGAATTTGTCGAAAGGTGACGTCGGGCAACCCCAGCGTAGGACCATGGTCCGCTAGCCTGAATTGTCAAATGAGTCAACTCCGTTTGGATCCCCTGACCGGCCGTTGGGTGGCGATCAACGCCGAGCGGCGCCAGCGCCCCAACGAATTCCAGTTTCGGCGTCTCGAAGTCGAAACCGACCCCGGCCGACCCTGTCCGTTCTGCCCCGGTCGGGCGGAGACAGAACCGCCAACGCTCGTGACCCCCGGTCCCGACGGCAGCTGGCGAGTGCTCGTCGTTCCGAACCTCTACCCCGCCTTCGAAGGTCGCGAACCGATGGTCGTTGAGCACCTCGGCCCGATCTTCACCCAAGCCGATGCCTCGGGCATGCACGAAGTGCTCGTGGTTCATCCGTCACACGACTCGTCGTGGGCCGACGTCGACGATGAGCAGGCCGAATACGTGATGGCCGCCATCGCGGCACGCGCCGAGGCCCACGCCTCCATGCCCGAGCTGCGCTACAGCCAGGCCATCGTGAACTACGGACGCGAAGCCGGCGCCTCGCTCGTCCATCCCCACGGCCAACTCCTCGGCCTCCCGTTCGTGCCGGGCGAGATCGTCGGCGAGCAACTCGGGTTCGATCGCTTCTCCGGTGCTTGTTTGTTGTGCACCACGATCGAGGCCGAGCTCGACGCCGGAGCGCGCGTTGTCTACGCCGACGAGCGCGTCGTGGTGATCTGCCCCTACTGGAGCGGCACCCCCTTTGAGATGCTCGCCATTCCCCGCCAGCACAACGGCCACCTACATACCGCCGACATGGGAGACCTGGCGGCCGTCGGAATTGGCCTACGCAACGGCCTCGCCGCACTACGCAATGGTCTCGGCGACGTGGCCTACAACATCGTGTTCCACTCGGCCCCGTACCGGGCCCAGGGCACGTTCCACTGGCACGCCCACGTGTACCCAAAGGTCACCACCCGCGCCGGGTTCGAGCTCGGCACCGGCGTGCTTATCAACGTTGTGCCCCCCGAAGACGCCGCCGCGCTCCTCGGCGCCGCCCTCGTCTAACCCCAGCGGCGCCAGCCCCGACCGCGCCGCGCACCCGGTGACGTGCAGATCCGTCCCTCTGGCGCGCACCTCGACCGGCTTCCCACACAGATCGACCCAAAACCGTCGAAACGTCCTCCAAAGGACCGACCTGCGCTCGGAGAACGTCGATCTGCGCTCCCTCGAGGGCGTTAGCCGGGCGCGAGCCCCCGATCCAGGGCCAGCCGGGATCGTTCGGCTCGCAGGTCGGGGATCAGAATGAGCGAGCCCACAAGAATGAGGAGCGCGCAGCCGATACCGACCGCTCGTGGGCTGGCGTTGTGGGCCAGAAGCCACAGCCCGACAAATGGGGCGATCACGCCACGCACGCCCGTCGTGAAGGTATGCAGCGCCGAGTAGTCGGCCAAGTGTTCGGGCGGGGCGAGGCGGCTCGTCCACAGCGACCACATCACGTCGCCGCCCGCAGCCGACACACCGAACACCACCGCTCCGGCCACCAAGCCGGTCATGGATTTCCCGGAGAAGAACACGACGATGCTCAACGCGAACCCGACGTTGACCATGATGCGGGCAACGAAGAACGGCAGGTGGTCGAACACCCACCCGTAGATGGGCG
>JAYSTV010000128.1:0-4059 GCA_043719425.1 Acidimicrobiia bacterium
TGGATTTCCCAGATCCCATGGTGCCGAACGAGAACCTGAGCACACCCACGAGGCGAAGACGGTAGTAGGTGCTGGGAACGGGACCAGAAACGGGCATCAACGATGAACCCCTGTACAAACGAAACGGCGGGCCGCTACAGTGCCCTGCGTCACTCTTCGTGGGCGGAACTCGCGGGGTGATGATTGCTGTCGGGCTTTTGCGGCCCACGATCGCCGTTCTTGATTGGCTCGGATCCACTTCCCCAACGAGTCGTTACGTCTGCAGTCCACACCCGTTCGTCCGCCTGTTGGAGGCTTTGTATGAAGTGGTTCCTTATCCAGTCGATCTTTCTCGCCGCGCTCGCCTTCGGGCTTGGGGCCCTGTTCCATCGCCTCACGTGGCGTAAGGCATCCGGGGTCACCGCCTCCACGAGTTCGGACCTGAATCGCTTCGGGGCCACCGGAGGATCGTCGGCCCAGCTCGCCGCGAAAGCCGGAGACGTCGATGCTCACGCGGCTGAGCTGATGGCCCTCAAGGCGGAGCACGCCAAGGTGATTGCCGATCGCGACGTCAAGGCGAAGGAGCTCTCGGCCCTGTCGTTCGAACACTCCGCGGCCAAGAGTTCACTGGCCGAACGCGACGCGTCACTCGACTCCTTGAAAAGCGATCTCGAAAAGGTCAAGGTGGGGGCGAGCGCAAGTGCATCCACGGAGATCCAAGGACTCACCGGGCGGATCGACGAGCACCGGGCGCAGATCTCGGGGCTCGAAGCCGAGCTCAAGGCATCCACCGACGACAACGACGCGGCGCTCGCCACCCTTCGCAGTGACTACGAAGGGCGCATCGATGGGCTGCGGGCCGAACACACCAGCGCCCTCGCCGCCATGAAGGCTGACCACGGCGACGCTCTCGGCACGGCCCGTGGCGACCTTGACACGCGTGTTTCGGCGCTCACGTCGGAGCACGGAACGTCGATCGTGTCGTTGCGAGCCGATCATGATCGGGCCATCCAAGAAGTACACGGCGAGCGTGACCGGGCCCTATCCGGCCTGCGCAGTGATCACGAGAAGGCGCTGGCTGACTTGCGTCGCCGGTCGGAAACGGCAGAAGCGGAACTGGCGAAGGTACGTGCCGATTGCGACGTTCACGCGGCCGATCTGACCAAGCTTCGCTCGGATCTTGATGCCCGCCACGGTGAGATCAACACGCTGACCTCCACCCTTGAAGCAACAAAGGCGCGTGTTGTCGACGACCTCGAAGTGATCGAGGGCATCGGTCCGGCCATGGCCAAGGCGCTCAACGCCGACGGCATCCGTACCTTCGAGGCGGTGGCCAATGCCGATGAGGCCCGTTTGCATGCTGCGGTCGAGAAAGGCGGGCACAAGTTCGCGCCGTCGATCCCCACGTGGGCCAAGCAGGCCCGCTACCTCGTCGACGGTGACCAGGAAGGATTCAAGGCCTACACCGACTACCTGATCGCCGGAGTGGACCCCGCCGGTCTGACCACGGAGGCCGGCAACGATGGTCACTACGGCTCGGGTGCGGTGCAGTCCTTTGCCGCCGGTGCCGTCGATCCCGGAAGCGACGAGGCCTTTGAGGGGCCCGACGTGACCGCCGACGATCTGTTGCGGATCGAAGGCATCGGCCCGAAGATCAATGAGATCCTCCTCGGCAGTGGGGTGCGCACATTCCGTCGTTTGGCCGCCCTGCCCGAAGACAGCGTTCGCGCCGCGGTGAACGCCGGAGGCGTTTCGTTCATCCCCAGCGTCACCACGTGGGCGGCGCAGGCCGCCCTGCTTCGTGATGGCGATGAGGCCGGCTTCCACGCCTTGGTCGACAAGCTCGTCGCCGGTCGCGACGACAGTCGGTGACCTGACATGGCCAACAACAAGAACAACAAAAACCAGAAGAACAAGTCGAACCGGCCCGCGGCCTCAGGTGGCGCGGGATCGACCGGGTCGGCCAGCGCCTCCGGGACCTCAGGTGGCGCGGGGTCGTCCGGTGCGTCCGGCGCTGGCTCGTCATCGGGCACGGCCGGTCGTTCCGCGTCGGGTGCGGGCGGGACCGCTCGCACGGAGACCACCACGGTGCAGCACACCGCCTGGGAGCGTCGCAAGCGGTGGCCGCTGCTTCTCGGCAGTGCCGCGGCGCTGACCGGGGCCAGCGCCTTGAACTACGCATGGGCCAACCCCGACGGCAAACTGACGTCGAAGGCGCAGTCCGCCCTCTCGGCCAAGTACCCCGGAGCGAAAGTTCGCGTTCATGGCCGTGACGCGATCATTACCGGTCTGCCCGCTGGCGCAAGTGCCGACGCCGCGCACGATCTCATTCGAAAGATCGAAGGCGTGCGCAACGTCAAGGAAGATGTTGGCGGTGCACCGTTGGCGGCCGACACGATCGCCGTGGACAGCGTTGCCGCGGACACTGCTGCGGCCGAGACCGTTGCGGCTGAGACGGCGGCCGTCGTCACCGAGGCCGCGCCAGCGGTCGTCGCGGAGACGAGTGCGGTGGCGGAGTCAACGCTTCCGCCGACCACGGTCGCTCCGACAACCACGGAGGCGCCCACCACCACGGTCGCTCCTGCGGTCGAAGCTCCCGCCGAGGCGCCGGCTGAAGCGCCGGCTGAGACCCCGAACACTACGGCCCCGCCGCCCGTCAAGATCCTCTTCGACACGACCAGCTCGCTGCTCGAAGGCGAGTCGGCGACCAGCGTTGAGCAGCTCACCACCTACCTCGAGGGCAACCCCGACGTGAAAATTAAGGTCGTTGGCCACGCCGACAACTACGGCAGTCGACTGACCAACCTGGCCATCAGTCGAGCCCGAGCCGACGCCGTCGTTTCTGCGCTCATGAAGGCCGGTATTGGCCGGTCGCGGATCTCGGCGTTTGCCCAGGGTTCACGCCTTCCGGTCGAGTCCAATGCCACCGCCGAAGGTCGGCGCGCCAACCGACGCGTCGAGATCGTGTTCTTTGGGGCCGAGGGCTCCGGCGGACGCGACGTCGCCTTCACCGGCTGAATACAACGGCGACGAATGCCCGGGTCCCTCACGGTGGCCCGGGCGTTTTCGCGCTCAGTCCAGATCGAGCGGGCGTGTCTGCGTGGTTCCGTCCGGCCCGATGACGGTCACGGTGTTTTCGGCTGCGGCGCGGACCTCGAAGCCGTGTTCGGCCAGAACTTCGCCGGTGATGAACGTTGACCATGTGCGGTAAGACGCTGCTCGGTCAGCGTCGGCGACGTTGACGGTCATGGCCACCCGGTCCGACACGGCGAGGCCGATGTCTTTTCGCACATCAGCAAGCGCGCGTACAAGATCGCGCGCCTGCCCTTCGGCTTCGAGCTCGGGCGTGGTGACGGTGTCGAGGATCACGACCCCGGCGTCGTTCGGTAGCGCGGCGGCGCGTGAGGGATCGGTGGGCACGAGCTTGACGCTGTACTCACCGTCGAGCAACGTGATGCCGGCGGCGACGGGTGCGCCGCTGACATCTCGCGTCCACTCGCCCTTCTTTACCGCCCCGATGACCTGTTGCACGGCCTTGCCGACTCGCGGTCCGAGTGCTCCCGGGATCACCTGGAGTTGAAACGAACCGGCGCTGGCGAGATCGTCGGTGAGGATGACTTCCTTCACGTTTTGTTCGTCGGCGATGATTGACCGGAACAGGGCGAGCGTGTGGGCGTCGGGCGCAGCGATGGTGACGGAAGCGAGCGGCAGGCGGACCCGGAGATTGGCGCCCTTGCGGATCGAGGATGTGGCTGAGCAGACATCGCGGACCCGGTCCATCGCCGTCACGTGGGCGGCATCGGCGACGAAATCGTCGGCCGTCGGGAACGACGTGAGGTGCACGCTCTCTTCGCCGGTGAGGCCGCCGTACACTGCCTCGGAGGTGAGGGGCAGCAGTGGCGCGGCGACCCGGCACAATGTGGTGAGCACCGTCCACAACACATCGAAGGCACCTTCGTCGTTGTCCCAGAACCGCTCGCGTGAGCGACGGATATGCCAGTTCGTGAGCGCGTCGAGGAACGACCGGATCGACGCGCAGGCACCGAACAGATCGTAGGAATCCATCTGCGCGCGTACTTC
>JAYSTV010000129.1:0-1659 GCA_043719425.1 Acidimicrobiia bacterium
AGTCCTCTCGGGGCGCGGCCTGCTGTCGCCTTCGGACGTCACGCGCCTGGCGATGCTGGTGTGCGAGAGCGGCGTCGAAATCCGGCCCCTGTGGCCGTGGGACGTGGCCCGCATCGCGGCCCTGCCATGTGACCCCCAAGACGCCTGGTGCATTGCCATCGCCGAGAGCCTCGACATTCCGTTCCTAACGAGAAACCCGGAGCTGGCCGACCTCCGTACGGCATGCTCGGTCGAGGTGTATTAGGGACGAGAAACCCGGAGCTGGCCGAGCTCCATACCGCATGCTCGGTCGAGGTGTATTTAGGATCTCTGGATTGGTTCCGAGGCGCCGTTCCAAGGAACAGTGAACGGCGTGAAGGCACCAGCGCTGCGGACGCCGAGGGTCGACGGATCGCTCCGGGTGTGCTCGTCCCCGACACGACACTGGGCCTTTTCTACGTGGTGCTTGTGGCCCTCAAGCTTGGCTCGCTGCGGTCGGCGATGCACACGGCGATCGTGGACACAAGATCTTCCCGATCGTTGGGACCGCCACCGCGATGATCGCCGCGGTAATGCTCACGCGCATTGACCCATCGACCCCGTACTGGCGGCCATTGCCGTGCTCGGCGTGCTCCTCGTGTTCGCGCTGACGCTCCGCGAGATTGCGCTGCAGGGTGGTCCCGTTGTCCCAACACCGGTGGAGCGAACCGAAACCTGCGTGCCGCGCGCCGTTCGTGCGCGCACGGTCGCCCGGAGCGACCGACACCCAACAACCCGGCGCTAGCGCTTTGCTGCAGCCATAACCCGCTCGGCAATGAGCTTTGTGCCGGGCGCGACTCGGCCCCCCGGTCCGGGGCGAAACGACACGTCCGAGGCGTCGATCCTCTCGTGGCAGGTCGCACAAACAATCGTTGGGTCACAGCGGTGCTCCTTGTGACGGAACCGAATCGGTGGACCACCCTCCGGTGGGTGCCAGCGATCGCCCCACGACGTGAGCGCCATCAGCACGGTGGCCAGCTCGAGTCCGGATTTCGTGAGCGAGTACTCCACTCGTCGGGCGTGATCGCTGTAGCGCTCGGCCTGGACCACGCCCCCCTCGATGAGCAAGGAAAGTCGCATCGGCGACACTCCGCTCGGCGGTACTCGCACGACGGACAAAGCCATGCGGCTGTGGTTCGAACGCCTCTACCGACTCTTTCCCGGTTCGCAGTTCGCTCCTCAGACCATCGTGGTCGAGGGGCCGCCATGGAACACGCGAATCATGACCTACGTGAAGATCATCGGCATGGTGCCAACCGACGGTGGTGGCGAGCGGCCCTACGAGAACGAGTTCATGCAACGCTTCGTGCTGAAGTGGGGCAAGATCACGTCGGTCGTCACACTCGAGGACACGCAACGTTTCGTAGACGTCTTGCCCACGTTGGCGAATGCCGGTTTTCCCGACGCCACGGGCGCACCCATCACCGATGCTCAGGCTGCGTAGTTCCTCAGCGCGAAGTAGCTCCGAGTCCTGGCACCGACCGCTTGCCAACAAGGTCCTCGTACCGCTGGACGAGCTTCTCCGCCTGACTTTCGTGAAAATCACGAACCGTGCAGCAGGTCCCTGCACTGTTGCTCACTGCGAATGTCCAGACATCTTCACAGGCCTAGCCCTCGTTGGCCCTCGTTGGCCCTCGTTGG
>JAYSTV010000130.1:0-1657 GCA_043719425.1 Acidimicrobiia bacterium
CCCACCCTGGTGAGCGTGCATGACCTCACCTTGTTTCAACGGCCAGAGTTGGTGCTGCCGGTCGTGCGCACGTTCGGCGACGTGATCCGTCGTGCTGTCGACCGCGGTGCGTTCGTCCACACCATCTCCCATGCGGTCGCCAACGACGTACGCACGCTGCTGCACACCGATCGAGTTCGCGTGGTGTACCCGGGTCCCACGTACGACCCCGACCAGGTCATCGGACCGCTGCCATCACAGCTGACCAAACGGAAGTACATCCTGTCGATCGGCACACGGGAGCCGCGCAAAAACCTGCCGCGACTGATCGAGGCGTTCGGTCTCATGCACCGCTCGAACGACGACTGCTTACTTGTGCTGGCCGGCGCACCCGGGGCGGATGATGAATCGATCCGGCGGGCCACTCGATCTATCGACCCGTACACCGCGAAAAACATCGTGACCCTCGGTTACGTCGACGACGCCACCCGGGCCGCGTTGTTTACCCACGCCACCGTGTTCGCCTATCCGTCGCTCGATGAAGGGTTCGGACTGCCGCTGCTCGAAGCAATGCACTACGGCGTGCCCATAGTCGGATCGACCGCAGGCGCGATTCCCGAAGTGGCGGCCGACGCGGCGTTGCTCGTCGATCCGACCGATGTCGACGCACTCGCAATGGCACTCCAGGACGCCTACGACAATCATGTGCGACGACCGCGACTTATCGCGGCCGGTCGACAACGTCGCGGACTGTTTTCATGGGCACGGGCAACCGAGGAAATGGTGGCCCTCTATCGAGAGGTGGTGGAGCACGGATGACGGTGACCGTTTTGTGTGGAGGGGTTGGTGCAGCCCGGTTCCTGCGCGGGCTGATACGGGTGATGCCGCCGCAGGACATCATCGCCATCGTGAACACCGGGGATGACACCGAGATGCACGGCCTCACCATCTGCCCCGACCTCGACACCATCACCTACACCCTCGCCGAAGCGACCGACCTTCATCGAGGCTGGGGTCTGGCTCATGAAACGTGGACGGCACTGAAAGCCCTCGACCGATTCACAGCGGTGCGGCCTACCGACTCCACTGCGGCGGGCACATGGTTCGGGCTCGGCGACCAAGATCTGGCCACCCACATGTACCGAACCCATCGGCTTCGGGAAGGAGCCACGTTGACGCAGGTGGCGGGCGAGATCGCCCGAGCATGGCATCTCGATCTGACCATGCTGCCGATGTCGGACGACCCGGTGCGCACCATGGTGACAGTGGAGGAGCTCGGCGAGATTTCCTTCCAGGAATACTTCGTGCGTCACCACCACAGCGTGCCGGTGATGTCGTTGCGCTTCGCCGGCGCCGATACCGCCACCGTCCCTGCGGCCGTGCTGCATGCGATCGAAAGCGCCGACACCGTGGTGATCGCTCCGTCGAACCCGCTGGTATCCATCGGGCCGTTGCGAGCGCTGCCGGCGCTGGAAATGGCGTTGCGCGCTCGGCACGACGACACGGTGGCAATCTCGCCGATTGTCGGCGGCAAGGCACTCAAAGGCCCTGCCGATCGCTTGTTGGTAGAGATGGGTTTCCAGTCCGATCAAGCATCAGTGGCCACGCTCTATCGCGAGATCGCCGGCACGCTGATGATCGACACCGTTGACGCTGACGAGGCTGCGGCGGTAGCGGC
>JAYSTV010000014.1:0-4547 GCA_043719425.1 Acidimicrobiia bacterium
CCCGGCGCGGCGCGCCACACCGGTCGGTGGACGCTCGGCCACGACAACGACGCGATCTACGGCGAGCTTCTCGGAGTGACCGCCGACGAGCGCCGCGAATTCGCGGAGCGAGGGGTCATCTAGCGTCGCCGCGCGAGGTTCGAGTGCGCACCTCAGCAGCGTTTCGGGTCAGCGATCCGAGCTCGAAGTGAACCGATTTCAATCGCCCCAGTCGCTGGCCCTCCTAGCGGTAAGCGTCGGTCGACGTCTGTGACGAGCTTGACAGTGGTCGTACTGTGGTCGTACCGTTCAGAAGATGTCCAATGTTGTGAAGCGATCGATTTCTTTGCCCTCGGAAGTGTTCGCGGCGCTTGAGCGCGAGGCCGAAGCGCAGGGCCAAACAGTGTCTGGCGCGTTGGCCGACGCCGCTGATCAATGGCTCGCAACCCGAAGAGGGCTCCGTGCTGTGCGGGCGTGGGAACGCGAGAATGGCGCGTTGACGGCCGACGAGCTTGCGGCAGCTGATGCTGAACTCGACCGAGCGGGCGTGGCACGCCGCTGATGCCGACGAAGAAGGCTCTTGACCTTGTCTACGACACTGGTGCACTGATTTCGGCTGAACGAGGTGATCGCCGGTTCTGGGCTCTGCACGCTCGGGCCCTCCAGCGAAAGATCCGTCCGATCGTTCCGGCGGGGTGTTTGGTCGAATCGTGGCACGGCGGTCGCTCCGCGAACGTGTCCCGATTGCTAGAAGGTTGTGAAGTCGAAGTGCTGGAGGAGTCTCCTGCGAAACGAGCGGGTGTCCTTCGGCAAAAGTGCCAAGACGCAGTCGGGCCCATTGACGCGATGGTGGTTGAGACCGCACTACGACGAAAGGCCGCTGTGATCACTTCAGATCGAAGCGACATCGAATCACTCGCCCGAGCGGCAAACCGCACGTTGAACATCATCGAGGTGTGACTGCCGGGTTGTGCCGATGCTGGAGGCATGAACATGCAGGCGTCGGGGAAAGGTCGGCGAGCCGTGAGCCAAACCGGGCGTATTCATCAGCGCGGATCCGTTCGGCGTTCGAGTGCATGCGTGCGATGAGCGGAGCCACCGATCGCGCGGAGGAGCAAGCAGCGTGCCGCTTGCACTCCTGCGCGACGACGGCCTGGGCAGGGTGGATCTCACCGCGGCGCGAATCAAGTCCTCGATCCACCATCTCCCGAATCGCCCCGGACGTGGATCACCCGTAGAACCGGTGATATCTGGCGGTCAGGTGCGTGCCACGTCTATGGCATAGTTGTGGCATGAGTAGATCTCGAGTGAGCACCACCGTCGACGAAGGACTTCTTGTCGAGGCTCGTTTGGCGAATCCCGGTACAAACGACGCCGCGCTTTTCGACGCAGCACTGGGGGCACTCCTGGCGCGCACGCGTGCGTTTGCGATTGACGCTTCCTATGTTGCCTACGACGAGCACCCGATCGATGAACCTGACGAATGGGGTGATTTGCGTTCGTTTCGAAGCGCCGTGGCTTCATCGTGAGTTCCTTGCCGCTGCGCGGAGAACTTTGGTGGTGCGAACCTCCAAGGATCGGTCGTCGTCCGGTTGTCGTGCTTTCCCGAGATGTTGCCATTCCGCGTCTGCGCCGAGCACTTATCGCGCCCTGCACCACGACCATTCGCGGGATACCAAGCGAAGTGGTTCTCGAACCAGGCGAGGACCCAATTGGCCGGCGCACCGCTGTCAACCTTGACTCAGTCGAAAGCGTCTCCGTAGGTGTTCTTGTTGAACGCATTGGAAGACTGAGCGACGCACGCATGACCGAAATCTGCAAAGCACTGGCCGTTGCGGTCGACTGCCGGTAGTCCGGATTTTGGGCATGCAATGTCGAGCACCGACACTGCCGGCTGAGAGCGAAGCGCAAGCGGTGTGAGCCATCGCCAACCTCGATGACACCGCCACAACATTCACCGCGGAAGGAGACAACCGTTTTCGTAGCACTTCATTCGGACCGTTTGGCTAGTGAGGGGTCGAGCGGGTTCGTTTCGGGCGCATAACCGTGGGCAAGTTGGGGTTCAGGGCAGCGCTGGCATGGTCGCGAAACCGCCCGAGAATGAGACCCCACGCACGCTCCATGTAGGCCGCGTGTTCGGCGGACTGACGAGCTGAGTGAGTTCAAGCCGACAGCCTCGACCCCGACGGGCAATCTCAAGGTAGGCGCGCGTACCTGTTCCCGGCAATGGAACCTTGTTTGACTCGAAATCCCACAACATCACTATGAGCGACGGTTCGACGACATGGATATACCGGCCACGAACCTCGAGTCCCCATTCCATCGTGGCGGCGAAGCGACCATCGGACAACGCCACGGGAACCCCTGCCTATCGTGAATACAGCACGGGATCGGTGAACGCGCGGAAGGCATCCCTCTGCGAGCAAGTGCTCGTGACCGTTACGACGATCGCTGCAGCGGTTTGAGAAGGTGCCATTGGTGCGGCGTGGTTCCTGGGAACCACTTGTGTTTGTCCTCGACCAACACGCCACGCATCCCCTGGATCGCATCTTGGCGAGCGCGATACCAGCGAAACGTTCCCTTGCTTCGAAGCGTGACAAGTCCGGCCTCACGGAGAACTCCGAGGTGCTCAGAGATTGTCGGCCCAGCAAGGGCAAACGCTGCGGCAATTTCACCTGCCGGTAACTCATCTTCCCAGATGAGCCACAGAATCTCTCGTCGCACCTGAGAATTCAGGGCATCAAGAAGTCGTTGCGTCTTGTTCCCGGTACGTGCATTCTCGGTATGTGGATGCTCGATAGGACGGCCCAACCCTTACTGACCTTCAGTCTGCAGGCACTTAGCCGTGAACGAACTCATTGCCCGCCGCTACACATCTCGGCCCATAAATGCTGCGACCTGATCAGCGACGGACGCTCCTGCTGGTGCGGGCTTCTCGGCATCGAACAGGCCAGGCATTCGCAATTCGGGAGTAATGAACATCTTTGCGGCTTCGAGGACACCGACGGCGAAGTCTGGCGCGATGTTCGTATCAAGTCCCGAAGCTTTGGCAATGTCCCAGGCGTGACAGAAATTGTCGTTTGAAAAAATACCGGCAACGACGGCGCCGGGCATCTCGCCGAACGGCATCGCAACGTTGCGACTGAGGACAGAGGGATCGGCATTGAACGCGGCAAGTGCTTCGTTCACCGCCGCTCGGTAGTTTGCGGCCGGGTTGTCACCGGCGAGGTCCCCAGCGAGGCTGGCAGGATCAAACGGTTGGCCGGAGACACAAGCCGCGACCATTTTGGCGCCGCCGATGACGTGGTTGACGACGCCTTTGGCATCCCAGTCCGTGCAGGGCGACTGCGCCGACCATCGGGTAGCTGGCACGGCTGCGATGGTGTTTTCCATGATGTCGTAGGCGGTCGAGAGAGTAGCGATTGGATCCACGGATTTGGCCTTTCAGAAGGCGGCTCCTGCCGCGTACGCAGGCATGCTATTTCGGCCACAGCCGAAATAGCAACCAATTTCAGGATCAACAGTCTTTGTCTCTTCGGCAGGGCACCCGCGCGGAGATCCGGCGTGGCGTGGCGCGGGTGTCGTACATGAAACGGAAGACTTTGGGCCAGCGGTCGTTCTGGATCGGCCAGGTGCGACGGGCCTCTGCCAACGCCGACGTGTCGACCGTCGCTCGAATCACAAACCCGCTTCGCCGGCTGGAGCGAGCGCAACGATCGTGTCGTTGGGATCGATCACGCATGACTGACCGAAGAACGTGAGTGTCTGTCCGTTGACGACCTCGGGGCCGCCGCGGTTGGCGGCGACGACCCAGCATCCGCTTTCCATGCCACGGATGCGCAGTTCCGGAACGAACACCTCCGAGCGCCAACCAAATGTGTCTGCTCAACGAAATCACGGCTCTATCGGTACATGCCCGAAACGTGTATGACGAACTCGTTTAGGAACTCACGTCACCGAGCCGGTGATCTGGGGCACCTGACCCACATCTGACAGAATCAGAATTCCACCTCGAAAGGGTCAAGTGTGTGGACACGTGAAGTAGCGAGAAGCGGAGCGACACTATGAAACCAGTACCTCAACGTGTCATATTGGGTTACCTCGCCGCCACTTCGGTCGTCGTCGGCCTGTGGGCGCAGTTTGGCCCGCGTTCTTTCTACGACCATTTTCCAGGGTTCGGACATATTTGGGTAGGAGTTGACGGCCCGTTTAACGAGCACCTGATCCGCGATGTCGGAGGACTCAATCTGGCACTTGGCGCGATCTTGCTTTTGGCTGCGGTCTCGTTACAACGTTCGCTCGTTTTGGCGGCGTCTGTAGCTTCGTTGCTCTACGGCATTCCGCACGTTGTCTATCACCTCGCGAACCGGGGCAGTTTGGGTACCGGCGATTTCGTAGCGGTCATCGGAGGGCTGGCGCTGTTCGCGTTGCTCCCGTTTGCTTTAGTCCTGACCAGACCCGCCGCGATCGATTGACCGCCCTTCCGTAGCACCCTCAGCGACATGACAGCAATCCCGCTGCCCACCGTTTGGGCCGTGCTCAAATTTGGCTTACGACGAAAAATTCGC
>JAYSTV010000131.1:0-4039 GCA_043719425.1 Acidimicrobiia bacterium
CGCCACTCTTGATTGCCGTGAGCGGGCTTTTGGCGGCCCGGGTCGTGGGCCGGGCCCTTGCTCCGGTCGAAGGCATGCGGCGCGAGGTTGATCGCATCCAGGCGTCGAATCTCTCCGTTCGTCTGGCTGGCGAGGACTCCCACGACGAGCTAGCCCGACTACGCGCCACCCTGAACCGCCTCCTTGATCGCATCGACGAATCAGCAGCCGGTCAGCGTCGATTCGCCGCCGCCGCGTCGCATGAGTTGCGCAGCCCGGCCACGGCGATTCGAACGGAACTCGAAGTTGGCCTCGCATACCCGGATAAGACGAACTGGCCGCAGGTGGCGACCGACTGCGTCGACGAACTGGCGCGCCTGGAAACAATCATCTCGGACCTGCGAACTCTCACCACGAACCGAGCCGCCCCGCTGCGACGGACCGACCTTGATCTGGGAGAGCTCGTGGCCGCTGAGATAGCCCGACGTCCGTCGGTCCGTCAGACGCGTTACAACGTGGAGACGCAGCACGCGCCACTCAACGGCGATGCTGATGCACTGCTCCAGGTGGTGCGCAACCTGTGCACAAATGCCGAACGACACGCCCGTCACCTGATCGATGTAAGCGTACGTACTACTCCCAGCCATGTGCGCCTCCGGGTCGCCAACGACGGTGAGCCGATTCAACCCGGCGAACGCGAGCACATCTTCGAACCGTTCACGCGACTCGACGAAGCCCGGTCAAAGGAAAGCGGCGGGAGCGGACTCGGACTAGCGATTGCCCGCTCGCTCTGCGCGGCCCACGGAGGAACCCTGGTCGCCGTGGATACCAAGGTCGGAGCGGTCTTCGAGGCCGTGCTCCCCATCGGTGGCGGTGCGGGTACCTGAAGGAGTCTTCAAGCGTCTTCAGCGACGGAAAAGGTCGTACGGAGTTGAGTAGTGGAAGAACTTCTTCCCCCTTCCTTCTGGAGATTGCTATGACGACCGTCAGCCCCACCAGCAGCACCACTTCGACCACGTCTGTTCGTCCGTCCGCTCGTCCGTTTGTGCGGGCCCTGGAACTCGTGGCCCTCGCCGGCCTCGGCGTAACTGCGTGGATTCACCTCACCGAAATGTCCGGCAAGTTCAGTGAAGTTCCGTACCTGGGTGTGGGCTACGCCGCGCTCGTCGTGGCCTGTCTGGTCGCCGCAATCGGCGTTGTCCGGGGCGATCGCCGCGGATGGATGCTCGCCGGCGTGGCCACTGCGGCCACCATCGCTGGATTCACCCTCACGCGCACGACGGGTCTACCCGGCTCCATGGACGACATCGGCAACTGGTCAGAGAAGATCGCGATTTACTCGCTCTTCGCCGAAGGTTTGGTCGTGGCTGTATCGGGGTTTGTGCTCTTCGGCGGCCATCACCGGTCCTGAAGCTCCGCCGAGACTGGACCGCCCTTCGGGGCGGTCCGCTCGGCAATCACGGCGAACAACGGGTCGCCGCGATGGCCAAGCGGCGTGACCCGCCGAATGGTTGGCTCGGCGAATATCGGTTCCCCGCCTGAGACAGCCGACGTGAAGTAGTTGGCTACCAACTCGCAACGTCCGTCGTCGTCAATTGAGAGCCAACCGCGGATCACCTTGGTGGGAAAGCATCGGTTGGAAAACGTGCACACGAACTGAGCGCCGGGCCTGAGGATGCGAGCGACCTCGGCGAAGACCTCGAATGGTCGGGTCAGATAGTCGACCGAAACACAGCACACCGCAGCGCCGAACGAGCATTCTTCGAACGGGATGAAAGGCGACGTATTGAGATCGTGTACGAGACGAACGTCGGCCATGGGATTGGCGGCGAGTTCTCGTTCGTTCATCCCGAGTACCGTCAGCGACTCCGGCCGATCAACAAAGTGCGATACCCAACTGCTCATGAGATCGATCACCGGGCTGTGCGGGGCTCGGCCGATGCCGAGCTCTCGGTACAACTCCCCAACGGCGCGAATGGCGGCGTCGTCGATATGGGCGACGAATCGATCGGGGACATAGAACCCGGCATCGTCGGATTCGTCGGAGCGTCGAAAGAACCCCGCAGGGTAGCGAGCAGCGGGATTTAGCACCCGATTGAACCTACCGGCAACCGGTCTACTCGGTGGCTATCGCCAGCTACTCGTCATGATCGTGGAGGTGGTGTTCGTCGGGGGTGTGATCGTGCTCGTGCAGGACTGGTGTGTGCGCATGGACGGTGCCGTGCTCACTGACCGGTGGGTCGACATCGAGGTGATCGTGATGGGCATCGCCGTGATCATGACGATGGGCATGCTCGACCGGTATGTGCTCGTGCTCGTGGCGATGGTGTTCCGTGAGATGAATGGCGAGGCCGATAGCCATGAGGACGAGGGCGGGCACAAAGAAGCGCCCGACCGGTTCGCGAAGCCAGACCAACGCGATCGACGAACCAACGAAGGGTGCTGCAGCGTAGTAAGCCCCGGTGCGAGCGGTACCGAGCGAACGCATGGCGCGGATGTACAGCACGAGGCTGAGTCCGTAGCCGAGAAAGCCGATGATCATGGCGGCAAGGATGCGTTGAATAGATGGAAGATCACTACCGGTGGCGAGGCCGATAGCGATGTTTGCGGTGCCGGCCACGAGGCCCTTGACGGAGGCGATCTGACGTGGATCTCGAAGGGCTAGCGGTCGAGTGGCCACGTTGTCGATACCCCAACACAGACACGCCCCGGCAATGGCCAGCGCGCCTGCGGTGACGTGAAAGCCTCCGCTCGGGTCGACGGAGAGCAACGATGCCGCCAGCACAATCACGATCATCCCGATGACAATGCGGCGGTCGGCATGTTCCTTCACGATGAGCCACGCCCCGAGCGCGGTAAAAACGGCTTCGAGGTTGAGGAGCAGCGATGCGCTCGCCGCAGGGGTGGTGCGAAGACCAATCATCAACAACAGTGGACCGGCCATGCCGCCGAACCCCACGGCCAGAAGCAGCGGAACACGGTCGCGTCGCTGCAACCGCGCTTCACGGTTGCCCGACGGACTGACCGCAAGCGTCGCCCGGAGAATGGCGCCGCTGCCGAAATAGAGCAGACCGGCAAAAACCTGGGGATTCACCCCGTCGCCGAGACGTTTGGCGAACGGAGTCGCGGCCCCGAAGACCATTGCCGCGCCCAGCGCCGATGCCACTCCCGGCGCTATTTTCACAACCTGTGACCGTAGTTCCGTGGCAGCTCGCTCCTCGATCGAGCGAAGGCTGAAGTTAACCTCACGCGGCGTCGCGACAGGCATTGGACTGGCGGTCCTACGATGATCGAGTGCTCATTGGTGTGGTGTTGCGGTGAAGACCTACACAGCCGTTCGTCCGGGGGTGCGGGGAATGGTCGGTGATGCCCGTCGGCTCTACAAACTTCGGCGGAGCAGCATCGATGCCGACGTGAACGTGACGCTCGTGCAACGGGCCGAGCTCGATCGCTCATGTCAACGCCTGATGAGCGAGCCCCTTCGTGGTCAGCGGATACTCGTGATCGGCGCTGGGCAGACGGCGCGCGAAGTGATGGCCTTCGGCGTCGACAATGACGTGACCGCGATCGATCTCGATGCGATGCCCAGGGGATTCGACGTTCGTTCCTACGTGACCATGCTTCGCGAGAACGGGTTGATGCGAACGGCGAAGACGTTTGGCCGAAAAGCCGTCGGGATCGATCGGAAGTTCGCCCAGGTCATGCGTGACCGACTTGGTGTTGATGCGCTGCGCCCGAGCACGTTCCTGCAGATGGACGCTTCGCGAATGTCGTTCGCTGACAACGGCTTCGACGTGGTCTACTCGTTCTCCGTGTTCGAGCATCTGCCCGACCCAAACGCGGTGTTGCGAGAAGCGAAACGCGTCCTTCGTCCCGGTGGCGTGCTGTCGATCTCGTGGCATCTGTATTCGTCGGAGGGCGGTTGTCATGACCTTCGCATTTTCGCCAACGATCGTTCCGACATCCCCTACTGGGCCCAGCTCCGACCGCAGCACAAGCACCTCGTGGTCGAGAGTTGCTACATGAATGAGTGGCGGTTGAATCAGGTCAAGGAGCTCCA
>JAYSTV010000132.1:0-1655 GCA_043719425.1 Acidimicrobiia bacterium
ACCACGACCTGCCCGCCGATGTCGTTGAGCATGCGGGCAAAGGTGACGAAGGTGAGGTTCACCGCGTTGAGCATGAGCTCCACGCACATGAACATCACCAGCACGTTGCGGCGGAGCAACAGACCGACCACGCCGATGGTGAACAACACCGCGGCCACGGCCAAGAACCACGCGCCACCGACCGACGTCGGTCCCTTCGGGGCCTTGCCGATGAGCACCGCGCCCTGGGCCAGGACCCGGCTCATCGAGGCACCACCCACCGGGGAACGGAACTCGTGATCCGAGCAGCGCAGGGCAAAGAAGCCGAGCTCATGGCGTTGCCTCGTCGAGTTGGACGCGGGGCTTGCGGGCCAGCAACACGGCACCGACAACGGCGATGACCAGCAGCACCGATGTGATCTCGAAGGCAAAGACGTAGCGGGTGAACACCGAGTCGGCGATCTTTTCCACGTTGGTGCCGGCACCGTCGGCCGCACCGGCCACGGCCTTGGCCCCGATGTTCAGATCGACCTGCGAAAGGGCCAGGAGCAGTCCGAGCGCCGCCACACCAATCACCGCAGCCGCCGGCCGCTGGCCCCGCAGGGGTTCTGTGGCGAGATCGGACTCGGTCCGGTCAACGCCCAGCAGCATGATCACGAAGAGGAACAACACGACGACGGCGCCGGCATAGACGATCACCTGGACAATGGCGAGGAAGTGGGCCGCCTGGGCCACGAACAGCACGGCCACGCCGAACAACGTGAGCACCAGTGAAAGCGCGGCGTGCACGGGGTTGGGCAGAGTCACCACGCCCACGGCACCCGAGAGCGCAATGAGGGTGCCGGCGAGAAAGACGATCCAATCGACCATGGCTCAGTGATGTCCGCCGCTGGACGGTCCGGCTGGCGCCGACGCTTTCGCGCGAAGACGGGCGGCCCGTTCGGCGACCTCAGCGTCTTGGCCCGGCTCAGCGGCGCGAACACCGGCCCCGAGATCACCGGACCACAGCGGACGGCCTTCATACGTCGCATCGCCGCCGGGCGAAGTGGCCCGCATCCAGCCCGAAATTGGTGACTCGGCCCCGCGTGCGTCTTCCCACGGCTGGACCTTGGGGCGCCCGTCGTTGCCAACGACCAACTCGGCCTTGGTGTAGATCGCATCGCGACGGTTGGTGAAGGCGAACTCGAAGATCTTCGACTCGGTGATGGCCTCGGTCGGGCAAGCCTCCACGCACAAGTCGCAGTGGATACAACGCAGATAGTTGATTTCGTAGACGAAGCCGAACCGCTCACCCGGCGAGGTCGGATTCATCGGGTCGTTGTCGGCCCCACGAACGTAGATGCACTTCGCCGGGCAAACACCCGCGCACAACTCGCAGCCGATGCACTTTTCCATGCCGTCTTCGTAGCGATTGAGCACGTGACGACCGTGGAAGCGCTCCGGCTTCGGACGAATCGTGTCGGGGTACGCCTCGGTGAGACGCTCCTTGAACATCTCGGCAAAGGTGACCTTGAAACCGTCGAGGTAGCCCATGGTTCAGAACCTCCCCGGACGACGACCATCGCTGGTCGATGCCGCCGCGGCGAGTTCTTCTTCGCTCGTCCGACGACCGACACGCATGGCCGCAAACAGTAGACCGGCGACGGCCGCCGCCACCCCGAATCCGATCAGGACAT
>JAYSTV010000133.1:0-1655 GCA_043719425.1 Acidimicrobiia bacterium
CGGTCCCGCGCAGGCGAATGAACGCCGAAATGACTCCGGCCAAGCCGAGGGAAACGAGAAGCCGACGCAGTGCTTGCACGTGGGGCTAGCTGGAATCGAACCAGCGACCTTCACATTATCAGTGTGACGCTCTAACCAACTGAGCTATAGCCCCGCAACAACACCGCAAATCGCCCGAACGGAACCGGGACGCACGGCGGGGAAATGCGGACGCTGATCTTACACAGCCGTCCCCGGCACCGGTCCCGATTACGTGGTCATGTCCCGCCGCCCCCCGGTGCGCCACGTTTGGCGTTCAAGATTGCGGCGAAATATCCCACGCGGCTGCAGGGGCGGGCATGTTCGACGGTCCTGATGGCGCGGGCATGTCCCACATGGTGGGAGTGTCATCCCACGACGGGCCGTCGGCCGGATCCAACGCGGCATCGGCGGCGGCCATTGCTGCGTCCGGCGTGGGTTTGGGCAACGGAGGACGTTCTTCGAGAACCGTGACGACGAGGCCACCGAGCAGTCCACTCACCCCGTTGAAGAAGAAGCCAAGGAGCATCGTGGCCACGACGGCGACGATCACCAGTCCCAGCCCTACTCCGGCGGCGGCGCGCAGCAGAATCGACAGGTCAACCTTAAACCCCTTGGCGAAACCGGCGTCCTGGAGGAACTTCTCCACTCGACCGAGAAGGCCGAGACGATCGACGATATTGGCGACAATGGCGAGCACCGCCATCGATACGGCCCAACACAACAGATGGAAGGCAACGGCAAGACGGAAAAGCGAGCCCAGCTCGACTCGTCGAACAACCCGGCGGACCCGAACCCCGCGACGAATGCGTCGTCTCCTTCTGGCCACAGCGCCCGAGCGTAGTAGTTCGTGCACTTGGCATTTCGCGTGGTGCAACGTGCTCGACACCCGCGCGAGCCCACCCGAAGCAGTTGTTCTTCGACGCCGTCGTTGGCAGTCGCCACCAGGCGACGCCACCATCGTGACCATGGCAACCGAACGATCCGAACGTGGCGCGGTCACGATTCTCGTCGGCGCGACCGTGGTGTTGGTCGCCTGGCTCACGCTATTCGTCATCGACCTTGGCGCCGCAGCCACGGATCGCGCCCGGGCGCAGACGGCGGCCGACGCGGCCGCGCTGGCGGGAGTGCTTGAAGGTCGAGGGGGTGCCGACGAACTGGCGCAAGCCAACGATGGGCGACTCGTGGCTTTCGTCGAGACGGAAAACGAGGTCGAGGTTCGGGTCGAGGTTGGCGACGCTGTGGCCACGGCACGAGCGGCGAAGACCGAGACGTTGCCGTTTTCCTAGAACCACTTCCGCCCCGCTGAGCAACTAGGCGACGATCTCCGTGACTCGACCTGCGTCGACCACGAGACGACGAGACACCCGCACGGCGTCGAGCATGCGGCGGTCGTGGCTGACCAACACGACGGTCCCGGGAAAGCGATCGAGCGCCGCTTCGAGTTGGTCGATGGCGACGAGGTCGAGGTGGTTCGTGGGTTCGTCGAGTACGAGCAGGTTCACCCCGTCCAACTGAAAGCGAGCGAGGGTGGCCCGGGTCCGCTCCCCCGGCGACAGGAGCCGGGCCGGTCGAGCGACATCGTCGCCCGCAAGGCCGAACTTGGCCAACAACGTGCGAACGTCGGCGACCGTCTG
>JAYSTV010000134.1:0-1652 GCA_043719425.1 Acidimicrobiia bacterium
CAGTATCGCCGAAGCACGTAGCCTGGCCGGGTGAAGGGCGAACTACGAGAGATGGAGCGGTCCCATCGGCCCGGTCCCGACGACGGATGGCGCGAAACGTGGGGGTTCACGTTCTCCCAAGATCTGGACCGATCTGCCCCGGGCGCGCACGACGGCCCGGCGTGGTTGGGTGGCTTCGTGGAGTGCACGCTCGTGCCGCGCCAGCGTCACGTGTGGTTCACCAGCGGCATCGTGATCGACGGTCGCTCGTTCGTGCTGTGTCGCGATCACGAGCTCGCCCTTCCCGTCGAACCCAACCTGTTCGAAGTGCGCGGTGGCGGACTGTGGATGCATGCGATCTGCGAGACGCCGGGCGAACACTGGACGGTCGCCATGGAGGCCTTCGCGCTCGCCTTCGACGATCCCGCCGAAGCGTGGGGCGATGAGCGGGGGAATCGCGTCGGACTTGCCTTCGACCTTGAGTGGGAGGGCGAACCGCGGGACATCACGACGATCGACAGTGGCTACGAACTGCCGTGCGAGATCCACGGCGTGGTGCAGTTGGGCGACAACGAGTGGGAGATCGATGCGACCGGGGCTCGTTTCCACCAGTGGGGTGACGCACCGAGTGGTGCGTGGCGCCCCGACCCGGGCGCCTTGGTCGGCGATCGTGCCACCCTCGCCGTGGCCCCGTATCTGAGTGAGAACGACGACGGTTCTCCGAGGCGAATTCGGCGCACCCTCGACCGCGTCGGGACAGCCATGCAGTGGACCTGGGAAGCCCGTGACCGGTAGCGCTTGGTCGAATTGGTGCGCGCTGGCTACGGTCTAGGACATGACTGCGCTCAAGACGACGCCTGCGATGTACGACCTCGGTATGTCCGAGAAGGTCCGCCCGCTGTATGAAGCGGTGAAGTCCTTCATCGCCAACGAGGTTGACCCAATCACTGAAGAGTTCCATCGCCTCGGCGTTGGCCGGGCCGACCACTGGGGCTACGGCGAAGGTCAGCTCGAACTGCTACAGACCGTCAAGGACAAAGCCAAGGCCAATGGCCTGTGGAACTTCTTCCTGCCCGACTCCGAGACCGGCGAAGGTCTTTCGAATCTGGACTACGCCTACATCGCGGTTGAGCTGGGTAAGAACTCGCTGGCATCGGAGTGTCTGAACTGTTCCGCACCCGACACCGGCAACATGGAAGTGCTGGAGCGAGTCGGCACCCCGGCGCAAAAGGAGAAGTGGCTCAAGCCACTCCTCGCCGGTGAGATCCGCTCGGCCTACGCCATGACCGAGCCGAGCGTGGCCTCGTCCGACGCGAAAAACATCTCGACCCTTGCCGTGCTCGACGGTGAAGAGTGGTTGATCAACGGCGAGAAGTATTGGACGTCGGGTGCTGGCGATCCTCGCTGCAAGATCATGATCGTGATGGTCGTCACGAATCCCGAAGGACCGCCCCACCAGCGTCAGTCGCAGATCCTCGTTCCCATCGATACGCCTGGGGTCGAGAAGCTCGGCGCCATGACCGTCTTCGGTGAGGACGACGCGCCCCACGGTCACCTGCATCTTCGCTTCAACAACGTGCGTGTGCCCAAGGAAAACATCCTTCTCGGCGAAGGCCGCGGCTTTGAGATCAGCCAGGTACGTCTCGGCCCGGGTCGAATCCATCACTGCATGC
>JAYSTV010000135.1:0-4031 GCA_043719425.1 Acidimicrobiia bacterium
ACATGGCCGTGGGCGGCGACGGCATCGGCCACCACTCGCTCGACATCAGCGTCACTCGTGACGTCACCGATATGTGTGCTTACGGTTCGCCCCGTGGAGGTTCGCAGTTCGGCGGCCACCTGTTCGAGCAACTCGCCGGAGCGTGCCGTCAACGCAAGGTCAGCCCCGGCTTCGGCCAGGGCGTGGGCCCACACCACCCCGAGTCCGTAGGACCCCCCGGTGACGAGTGCGGTACGACCCGTGAGGTCGAACCCACTCACGTGGCGCCGGCCGTTTGTGATGTCACCCGGTGATTTCCGACGATCGGTCCACCGACCCAGTTACACATCTGCGGATCAGCCTCCAACAACTCGCCGGAAATCCATTGACCACTGCGATGGAACAGCCCAGATTTTTCCTTATGGGTCACGAGGATGTGCCCCTCGCCGTCTTGTTCGTAGGTGGCACCGGAGAAGGGATGCTTGAGTCCATTCACGGGGAATTCCTCTCTCTATTTCTCGGTACGAGGCGTTGACTTCGGCGGGGTTTCGCTGGTGACCCAGTCGCCCAGCTTCTGCTGGATCCAGCGCACTTTGGACTCCTGGTAGTTGGCCAGCGTGACGCCCTTCTTGAACGTCGACTCCAACCCTCGCTGCACGTTGGGCATGTTGAACAGGTCCTGATCGAATACCTTGCCGAGCATGCCGAGCTCCGCGGCGTCGGAAAAGATCTCATCGTCGCGGAGCCAGTGCACTTCGGCCGGCTTGGGCCGTTCGCCCTTGAAGGGCGAGATGAAGAGACACTCCATGATCGCTGTTCGATGATCGTTGCCGTTCGGACGAAACCGATACACGATGCGGTTGAACGCTCCCCACGGATGGAAGTTCGGGAACACCGTGTAGTCGAGGCTGTCCATCATCTCGGCGTCGGACATCTCGTCGACGCGATCGCCAACCACGGTTCGCCAACGTGTCCGGCCGAGTTCGGCGGCAAGCGCACGCATCGTCTGCCCTTCGGCGAGGGTGATGGGGGTGGTTGCGTCGATACGGGTGTCGAGCATGGCCCGCAGCATTTCTTCCTGTGTTGGCTCGTTCAAGAGCAACGGACTCGGCGTGCCACCCGGGGTGATGACTCGCGAATAGTTCTCCCAGATGTCGATCTGGCTGTTCGTGTCACCGAGATACGTGAGTATCTGGGGGTGCGTGCCACTCACGTGGTACGCCTCACTGAACGCTTCCTGCGCCACTTTCCAGTTGGCGGGCACGACCTTGGCCACGTGAGCCTCGGTGAACCCACTGGCGAGGTCCCAGATCGAAAAATCGTCGACGATGCCGCCGAGGAAGTCTTCCAACGGTTCGCAGTTCGGATCCATGTTGATGAACACGAAGCCGGCCCATGTGCCGACTCTCAGTTCGGGAAGACTCCATTCCTCGTCGACGATGTGGGGGAAGTCCCAGCGGGCGGGTACGTGTTTCAGGGCACCGTCGATCGTCCACGCGAAAGCATGAAAGGAGCAGCGCAACTCGGCGCAATTCCCGTCGTAGTCCTTCAGGCGGCGACCCCGATGGAGACACGCATTCGGATACGCCTTGATCGCCATGTCGGAGCCGCGCACGATGAGAAACGACATGCCGGCAATGTCGTAGATGGTGTGGTCGCCAACGTTCGGAATGTCTTCTTCGCGACAGGCGAACTGCCACACGCGCTTCCACAGCATCTCCACTTCGAGGTCGTGGAATTCTTTCGTCGTGTAGCGGTCCGTCGGTATGTCGTCGCTACCGAGGTACTGCGGAGCTTCCAATCGCAATACCTCCGGCACGGGATGGGTGTCGGCATCGAGAAGTTCCTGATACGTGATCCCGGGAGAGCGCGCTAGCTGGCGTTCGTTACTCATGTTCATTGGAAGGCCACCGTTCGTGGGAAGGGCACGTGTGTTGCGAGCAGTGGAGCGAAGCGGAGCAGCGCCGCGCCAAAATACAGAGTCATTGGGTGGCACCATTCGTGAGGGTGAAGAAGTCGGCGCGAGGCGTGTGCGTGGTGTCGTAGACGGGCTCGCTGGCATCAATGCGGTACTTGAGGTTGTTGGCCTTGAGCGGTCCGAAATCGGCGAACATTTTGCGCATGGCGAAATAGTTCGGATGAGCGAAGTGCGCAGCCAGCGACTCCTGATCCGTCCAGAGCTCGTACACCTGGATACGTTCGGGTACGGCGGGGTCGGCGGCGAAGCAGTAGGCGAGGCAACCCGGCTCGTCGTCTCGTGTGGCCTTCTGAATTGGCGTCGACGCCGCGACACAGGGGTCACGCTTGTCGACGTCGACATCAATAGTTCCCGCAATAATGATCATCTCGTTGGCTCCATGCTCTGCTCGATCGTCGTGGTGATCGGTTCGTGTGCACTCATCTGACCGGCTCCTGGCCATAACGGTCCATAGCGCTTCCTCCCTGGATACAGTGATCCATGGTGCGGTGATACTCCGTGGGCTTACATTCTTTGTTTCCGAACAGGTTCTGCCGATATCCCGCCGAGTGTTTGGTGGCCGCCAGTTCAGTGAACATGAATCGGTCCTCGGCAATCACGCCTTGGAGGTGGCCCCAGCGGATCATGGCGGCGTCGTAGTACTTGGCGTAGTCATCGGCCGATTCGCCTTCTTCCGGTCCGTAGATGAGCTCCCACAGAATGAACCGGGTCTTCTCCGGTCCAAGGGGAATCGGGTTGAAGACCTGGATCTGATCGGGGTTGTTGTTGAAGACCACGTTCGGAAACACGACGTAGTGACAGATCGTGTAGCGGTGGTGATCGCCGGTTGCTTCCAATTTGTCGAGCGTGTCGGGACGGGGCACGAACATCATCGAGTTCGGACCGCTCATGTGGAACGCCGTGTCGCGCGACGTCTTGGCGAACTCCGGGCCGGAGTGGTGGAGGTGGTTGGCGTGGTACACCTCGTTAAAGGCATCGACCACCGCCTTGTAGTTCACGTCGAGGTCGAAGACCTGTTTCTCGTGGAGCACCATTGTCTCCGGCGCAAACCGTCCGAGATCGACGGAAATGTCTGGGCCAATCCAGTCGAGAAGAGGCGGACTCTCGTCACCGGCGAGGTTGATCCACACGAACCCACCCCATTCATCGGCGGCGATCTTCGGCGGTTGTTGGGCGGCGAGCAGGGACTCGTCGAACTCTTCACGCTCAGGCACCCCCACGAGTGCGCCAGTCATGTCGTAGACCCACCCGTGATACGGGCATGTCAAGCGCCGGGAGCACCCAGACGGCTCGCCCTGGGTGAGGCGGACCCCACGGTGCTGACACACGTTGTGGAACGCCGACACGGAGCCGTCGGGCTGACGGGCGATCACCACGGTGTCACCGTGGCCTTCGTAGACCACCCAGTCGCCGGCGGTCGGCAATTCACTGCCGCGGGCGGCAATCAGCCACGACTTCCGGATCACATGTTCGACCTCGAGCTCATAGCGCAAGGGGTCGACATAGACGTCGGCGCTGACGACTCCGTTGGCCACGTGAGGGGTGCCGGCGATGCCCGCACCGATCCGTGCTGGAGCATCGCCTCGAGTCGGTCGGAACACCATGGGAAGAGGTTAATTGATCGGCCGGTGAATTCCACTTCGGCCCCGCTCCGGCCGTACGCTTCGGGCCATGCGAGCCGCCGTCATCACCGGAAAACAGCAGGTCGACCTAATCGACGTTCCCGTCCCTACGCCTTCTCCTGACGGCATCGTGGTCGACGTTTCCCGTTGCGGGATCTGTGGAACCGACATCCACGCCTACCAATCCGGCAACCCCTACAACCCCGCGATCTGTGGTCACGAGTGGGTCGGTACCGTCTCGGCCCGGGGGACGGAGGTGCGAAATGTGGCCGAAGGCGACCGGATCATCGTGGCCGTTCCCCCGGCGTGTGGTCGTTGTTCGGCGTGTCGGGCGGGTCAAGGCCGGCACTGCTCACGGGTGTTTCTCTCGGCCACCGGTCGTGACGTGGCTGATCCCAAGCACGGCGGGTTTGCGTCGCAGCTCGCCGTCCGAGCCGACCGGGTCGTGCTCG
>JAYSTV010000136.1:0-4030 GCA_043719425.1 Acidimicrobiia bacterium
CCCCCCCACGACCGCATCTTTTGTCTTACTTCAGCGTAACGAGAGAAAACTCAGCGAAACCGAAAGCCGTGACCGGATACCGGTCGACCTTCGCAGTGATGATGTTCTGACTGCGGGCCCACCACAGCGGGATGACGGCGGCGCTGTCGAGCATCTGAGACTCAGCCTGATTGAAGAGCGAAGCGCTCTTAGCCTTATCCGGCTCTGACTTAGCGCTACCAATCAATTTGTCGAAAGCACCAATTGAAAAGTCAACGTGGTTGTTCGACACTTCGTCTTGTGTGCCGAAAAGCTCGTTTAACCCGTTGTCGTATCCGTTATAGTCCCAGATCCATCCATCTTGATACATTGCCGGATTTTCTGTGCCGACCCGACCGAAGTAGCCGCGCGGAACTTGCGGGCTTAACTTGATCTCGAAGCCCAAAGCATCTTTGATTTGCGCTTGCAGTAGCTGTGCGAGCGTCGCAGGGCCCGAGGTATTTCGATACCAGTACTCGATGGTCGGCGCAGAGTTGCCGGCCGCAAGCCACTCGTCGTAGAGCTTCTTCGCGCCCGCCTTGTCAGCTTTGGAGTTTTGCACGAGCTTCGAGAGGTTCGGGGCATAGCCCGAAATTCCCGGAGGCGTGAAGCCGAGGGCTGGTTTGACAGAACCCTGTTGAATGACCTCAATGATTTGATCTCTGTCGATCGAGAGCTGAATCGCCTGACGAAGCTTTACGTTGGCGAACCCACCGACTGTTTTGTTCTTCCAGTTGAAGCCAACCCACGCCGTACTCAGAATGGGCGGAGCGGCGCGGTCACCGTACTTGGCCGTCGCTTCTTTCCACTTTCCAACGGGGATCGGACCTCCTTCGGCATTGCCGGCGAGAAACTCGTTATAGGCAACGAGAGGATCCTTCGAGACTTTCATCTCGATTGCGTCGAGACAGGCCTTTTGCCCGTAAATACCACCGAAGTACGTCTCGTTCCGGACGAAGCTGGCCGACTGATCCTGGAGGTGTTTCGTCATCTTGAACGCTCCGTTGCCGATGATGGTGCCCTTCGTTTCCCAATCCTTGCCGAGGTCGATCGCCTCTTTCGGAAGCGGGAAGAAGAAGTTGTGCGTCATGACATCTGGGAAGAGCCCGTACGGAGCCGCAAGATTGACCGTGAGCGTCATCGCTGCGTCGTCCGCCACAACGTTAAGGGTTTTCTTCTTACCGGCCTGGATCGCGTCGTAGCCGTCGATCGTGCTGGCAAGCGATGCGTACTCTGAGCCGAACTCCGGCGCGACGTTGCGGTCCCAGGTCTTCTTGAACGTGGAGGGCAAGACGTCTTCTCCGTTGCTGAACTTCACGCCCTTGCGTACCTTGAACACCCACTGGGTGGCGTCGGCATTACTCGAGTAGGACTCGGCAACATCGGCGGTCAACTTGCCGGTCAGAGCATTAATGCGAGTGAGTCCGTCGAACAGCATGTTGTCACGCTGCGCACCGATGAGCTCAGTATCCAAGCCTGGGTCGTAATGCGCAGAGTCGGAAGCCGCGAAGTTCCAGGCGTCTCGGAATGTTCCTCCGGTCTTGCTGCATGCAGCGCTACCGGCGGTTGCGGGGGCCACGGTGGTGACGGAGGCAACCGGAGCCAGCGTCGGAGCTGCGGTTGTCGCCACGATCTTCTTCTTCGTGGTTTTCTTTTTTGCCGCTGTGGCCGGACCGGTGATGGCTGCAGCCATACCGGCCACCATCACGAGCGCAATGAATTTTTTCTGCATGTGAGCAGGGCTCCCTTCGAAAATTGGCGGCTGTTGCCGCAAATGAGATGCCTGGACGCTAGCAACAGATGGTTCCGAGAACGGTCACCCTGCGTTAACTTACGGTTTCCGTGCTTCGCCCCGATCGGCGGCAGGGCGTTGAACTCCGATTCATCGGGGCGCGGCCTGGATGATTTTGGCAAACTCGTCGGGGTCGAGGCTGGCCCCGCCGACGAGGAGACCATCGATGTCCGCCATGGACAGGAGCTCACTGGCGTTGTTGGCTTTGGCCGAGCCGCCGTACTGGACCCGGACCCGCAGGCCCGCTTCGGTGCCGAAGGACTCGGTGACCTGGGCGCGGACGGCGGCGCACATGGCTTGGGCGTCGTCGGCCGTGGCCGTGCGCCCGGTGCCGATGGCCCAAATCGGTTCGTAGGCAATGACCATCTTGGCCACATCCTCGGCCTTGACCTTGGCCAGGCCGGCCACGATCTGAGCCCGAACAACTGCCTCGGCCTCCCCCGCCTCACGCTGTTCGAGGGTCTCGCCGCAGCACATGATCGGGACCATGGCGTGCTTGAGCACGGCTTTTACCTTGGCATTGACCAACTCGTCGGTCTCGCCGAAGAGCTGGCGACGCTCGGAATGGCCGACGATCACGTAGGCACAGTCGAGCTTGGCCACCATGGTGACGCTCACTTCACCGGTGAACGCTCCCTTCTCCTCGGGGTGAGCGTTCTGTGCGCCCAACACAATGCGCGCATGCTTTTCGCCGGCGAGGAACGTCTGCACACTTCGTAAATCGGTGAAGGGCGGATGCACGCTCACGTCGGTATGAGCAAAGTCTTCCTTCGACAACCGGAAGTGGAGCTTCTCGACGGTATGAATCGCCTCGAGGTGGTTGTGGTTCATCTTCCAGTTGCCGCTGATAAGCGGCATGCGTGTCTTGGCCATGATGAATCAGAGTCCCATTCGTGTGGCCGCGGCGCGAAGTGCGGCGAGGCCGGGCAGGTCGCCTTGCTCGAGATACTCCAGCGATGCGCCGCCACCGGTCGACACATGGTCGACCTCGTCGTCGAGCTTGAACTTGGCTAGCGCGGCCGCAGAGTCGCCACCACCGACGATGGTGAACGCTTTCGTCTCGGCCATGGCCTGGGCCACCGCACGAGTGCCAGCGGCGAACCGATCGTCTTCGAACACACCCATGGGACCGTTCCAGAAGATCGTGCGGGCCTCCAGCAAGAGATCGCCGAACTCAGCGGCCGAACCGGGGCCGATGTCGAGACCCTTCCAGCCCTCAGGCAGTGACACTCCTGCTTGACGGACCTCACCACTGCGCTTGGCCGGATCGCCACCGAAGCCACCATCGGGCGAGAGGGCGGTGAGATCGTGGGGCAACACGATCTTGTCGCCGGCTTCGGCGAGGAGCCGTTTGCAGGTGTCGACCATGTCGGGTTCGAACAACGAGCCACCGATCGGAAAGCCCTTGGCGGCGAGGAATGTGAAGCACATGCCGCCGCCAATCAGGAGCTTGTCGACCTTGGGGAGCAGCGAGTGGATCACGGCCAGCTTGTCGCTGACTTTGGATCCACCAAGTACACATATGAACGGGCGCTTCGGTCCATCGAGCAGACCACCGAGAACCTCGACCTCTTTGGCCAGCAGCCGACCGGCGGCGCTCGGCAGATGAGCGGGCGGGCCAACGATTGACGCGTGCTCGCGATGCGCGGCACCGAAGGCATCATCGACATAAAGGTCTTGTCCCTCGATAAGTTCGCTTACGAACTCGGGCGAGTTGCCTTCTTCACCGGCGTTGAAGCGCAGGTTGTCGAGCAACGCGACCGATGGGGCCAGTTCGGCGAGACGCTCGCGCACCGGATCCATCGAGTACTTGGGATCCGGCGCGCCCTTCGGACGGCCGAGATGCGAACACGCTGTGACGATCGCCCCGTGCTCCGTGAGCCATGTGAGGGTGGGAAGAGCAGCGCGGATACGGAGGTCGTCGTCGATCGTGGCACCGGAGTCGGAGTGAGTGATCGGCACGTTGAAATCGCAACGGACGAGCACCCGCTTCCCGGTCACATCGCCGAGGTCCTCTAACTCGGGGACACCGAACTTCATTTAGCGCTTCTTCTTGCCCATGAGACGGACGAGATCGACGAGACGGTTGGAGTAGCCCCACTCGTTGTCGTACCAGCCGAAGACCTTGACCATGTTGCCCAGGACCTGGGTGAGCTGAGCATCGAAGGTGCAGCTGTAGGGCGTGCCGACGACGTCGGACGAGACGATCTCGTCGGTCGT
>JAYSTV010000137.1:0-1651 GCA_043719425.1 Acidimicrobiia bacterium
TGCCCCCGACCACGAGCTCGACATCGCCCTGGAGGTCGCTCCGCCCCGGTCATGCACGGTGATACGCGCCACCGAGTTGCCGACCGACACCCGGTTGTCGGTGGCGTCGGCGTGGAACCTCGACGATCTCGGGAGCTCGTACTCGGAGTTCATCCGCACCTTCCGGCCAGTGATGCGACGGCTCGCCAGCGGTCGCATCGGCTCGACCGAGGCGTTGGTCAGCCGGACCCGGGCGAACTACCGGTGGTTCGTGTTCGCCGTCACCGATCCCGATCTGCCCAACGCCTTGTTGCCGGCCCGTTGGCCGCGGGCCGCAGCACATGAACTGTTCGTGACCCTGGTCGACGGCCTGGCGTCTCTGGCCGTCGAGCGGGTGCGCGAGATCGTCTCCAACTATGACCCTGAGCTGGGCAAGCTCGTTGCTCTCCAGCCCTCGAAGGAAAAGGCTTGACGGTGTGACATCATTGTGACCGGTTGGTAGGCCCCGAGGATTGTTGGGGAGCAACGCCGCACACCTCGTCGTACCAGCCTCTGGTCAATGCTCCGGGTTGCACGTCACCTGACGAGTGGTTGACCCGAATCGGCGACGTCTACGGCCACGCTGCCGTCATCGGCGCCAACCTCGACCCGATCTCGGGCGACGCGCCCGGCGAACCGGCTCTGGCCGCCCCGATCTTCCTGCACCTCAACTCGTATTCCGCAGCCGGGGCCAGCAAGCCGACCAGCGTCTGCGTCTCCCTGGCCGAGGATGATCTCGAGCTCGCGCTGCGCTTGATCGACCCCGGACTCGGCGTGCAGTTCGCCATCGGCGAGCTCTCGTGGTTGCGGGCCACCGCCTAATGGGAGTCGACCGGCTGAAGTGAGAGGCTGGTTCCGAGCCGCTGGCCGGTGAGCACTGTTGTCGCCTGGAATTTCGATTCCTAGAGCTAGATCGTGTCCCGGCCGGTTGGTGGGGATGCCTGTAGCGCTCGTGGGGTGTCGTGCCGAAGAGCACTGATCCATTAGGTCGCCGCCGGGGGTTCTCTGGCTCGAGAAAACCGAGCGAAGGGAGAACCGATGACAGTGTTCGTAGGCGATGATTGGGCCGAGGACCATCACGATGTCCATCTGATGGACGACGACGGCAAACGATTGGCGAGCCGCCGGCTGCCGGAAGGCCTCGATGGGATCCGTGTGTTCCACGAGCTCGTCGCCGATCACGTGATGGATCCGGCGGAGGTTATTGTTGGGATCGAAACCGACCGCGGTCTGTGGGTCACCGCGCTGGTCGCGGTCGGCTATCAGGTGTATGCGATCAATCCGTTGGCCGCGTCGCGTTATCGGGATCGTCACAACGTCGGCGGCGCCAAGTCCGATGCGGGTGACGCCAAGATGCTCGCCGATCTGGTCCGCACTGACCGTCACAACCACCGCCAGGTCGCCGGTGACAGCCCCGAAGCCGAAGCGATCCGGATCATCGCCAGAGGCCATCAGAATCTGATCTGGACCCGGAACCGCCAGACCAACGCGTTACGCAGCGCGCTGCGCGAGTACTACCCGGCCGCGTTGGAAACCTTCACTGACCTGGCCGACCGTGACACGCTGGCGGTGTTGGCGAAAGCACCAACACCACTCGAGGGTGCCCGGTTGACGCTCGGGCAGATCCAAGCCG
>JAYSTV010000138.1:0-1648 GCA_043719425.1 Acidimicrobiia bacterium
TTCGCCGCGTGGACGGTGTTCGTGTGGGGCACGCGAATCAAGAATGTGTTCGATGGTGACCGCGGGTGGAAGTTCATTGCGGTCCACGTTGCCCTTGCGCTGGTTTCGGTGGCGTTCGCAGTGGCGTGCTGGGTCATCGTGACCCGCAACCGTGGCCGCAATGCTCCGAAACTCAGCAATCACAACGTCGACGGACCGTCTGCCGAACAGTAAGTGCACCTACTGCTGCACCATGTCTGATGGGCGGTAGACGAGTAGTTCCGGATCGAGGGCAGTGACGGTGTCGTCGACAGAATCCCGAATCCATAGAGCACGACGAGATCGGTCGGCCTTCAATCCGGCCACTTCGACGTTTGCACTGAACCGCCGCCAATCCGTGATGCCGAACCGGTCCTTGAACTTCGCTTCGCCAACCAGGTTCCAAAACTCGTCGGCGATGACAACGTCGAGTTCCGCTTGGCTCGGCCGGTCGGTCCACCAACGTCCGACAACGCCGCTAGGCAAGGCCCCCGAGGCCACGAGTCGCATCGCGTGTTCCCTCGCTTCGTGCTCGAACACCGCCTCCACATGATGGTTCCAGACTTCGATTCGTCGCCGAAGGGCGGCGCGACCTTGGCCAGAATCAATCTCCTGCTGATTCGGATCGACGAGGAGGAACCAGAACGACAGGTAATGGTCATCGAGGCGGTACGTCAGCGATTTCGGTGACCTGTCGTCGATGGGTTGCGTCCGCTGAATCAGCCCCGTTTGTTCGAGGACGCTGAGTGCCCGGTCGGCACGCTGTCCGAGTTCGGAATTGATTTCGTTGCGTTTGCTTCGTCGTCGCCCGATGGACGAGAGCACGCGCCGATACCCAGTCGGGTCGGGAAGGTCCAAGAGGAGTGCGTTCGCATCTGTGGCGAGCGGGCCAAGCGGTTTCCCGGCAAGTTCGAAAATGTTGTTCTGCGCGCTGATCGACGTGTCCCATTGCCGAAGCAGCAGGGGATAGCCGCCGCATGCTGCGAGCGCCTCGATCGACGTGCGAGGGGCGGTTTCGCGGCCGAGGAGTTCATGGCACATCGGAAGGTCGAACGGGTTAAGGCGAAGCAGCTTGGTCGATCTTCCGAACAGCGGACCGCCGCTCGAAATCACGTTTGTGAGTGTGGTGACTGCACTTCCCGTGAGGCAGAACCAGAGATGACACGGGCCGGACGATTGCGCCTCGTCCCACGCATGTTGCAGCGACGAAGTCCACGAGGCGTCCTCGTCGATCAGATAGGGCGCCTCGTCGATCGCGACGATGACGGGTTTGGTTCGAGCAATGGCGACGAGCGATTGGAAAACCTCTGACCAATCGCCGCTGATCGTTGTCGACAGAACCCGCGATGCCTCGGCAGCGAAGCGGGCCGCTTCTTCGTTCGGCCGTCCGCGAAGGGCGGCGAAATAGATCGTCGGCGTGGGCGCAGCATCCAACACGCGACGAAGGAGATATGTCTTGCCGACGCGGCGGCGCCCGAAAAGCACGAGGAGCTGCGGTTGACCCTCGACGGCTTTGGCCATCGAGAGCTCCAACTCTCGGCGTTCGGCCGCTCGGCCAATCAGTTCTGTCACACCCCCTCCTCCATCATGTCCGTGGCAACTTCTGTCTAGGTCAGGCTAGATCAGCTTT
>JAYSTV010000139.1:0-9755 GCA_043719425.1 Acidimicrobiia bacterium
CATGGCACGGAACTCTTCGGCGAGCCTCTGATCGACCCCGAGGCGCTGTGGATCCACGAGTTGATTGGGGCGACCGTCACCATGCCAGATGGCACGGTCGTGGGTTCGGTCGCCGCGGTCGAAAGCGCAGGCGCGAGCGACCTTGTTGTCTTGGACGACGGTCGGATGATTCCCATGGTGTTTGTCATTGCCAACACTGCCGGGCCGACAGGCTTTACGGCGGTGATTGACCCGCCGGCCGGACTCCTCGACCCCATGGAGTCCTGGTGACTCTGCCGTGACCCTTGTGACTCTGCCGTGAAGGCCGCGAGGCATCGATTGCCTCAGGGGTCATCGCTCCATGACCGATGATGGGACACCATGCGTCTTGCCATCATCGGATGCGGCTACGTAGCCGACTACTACCTGCGGACCCTTCCGCTTCACCCCGAACTGACCGTCACCGGTGTGTGTGATCGTGAACCGGCACGGATGGCGAACCTGGCTGCCAACTACCAGGTCGGGCGTCAATACCGCCACGTCGATGATGTTGTGGCCGATCCGAATGTGGACCTGGTCGTCAACCTGACGAATCCGAAAGATCACTACGAGGTCTCGCTCGCCGCGTTGCGAGCTGGCAAGCACGTGTACTCGGAGAAGCCACTGGCTATGCGAATGGATCAAGCGCGCGAATTGGCGGGCCTCGCCAACGATGCCGGACTCCAGATCGCGAGCGCTCCGTGCAGCGTTCTCGGCGAGACGGCGCAGACGGTGTGGAAGGCCCTGCGCGAGCAGCGCGTCGGACGCGTACGGCTCGTGTACGCCGAAATGGACGACGGGCTCGTCCACAAGATGCCGTACACGAAGTGGCTGTCGATGACGGGCACGCCGTGGCCGTTCAAGGATGAGTTCGAGGTCGGTTGCACGCTCGAACACGCGGGGTATTACACAACGTGGCTCACCACTTTCTTCGGCCCCGCAGTCTCGGTCACGGCCTTCGCGGCACCGCTTATCCCGGACAAGGGCGTGGCCGTCGCCGTCATCAGCCCCGACTTCTCCGTGGCCTGCATCACGTTTGCGTCCGGGGTCGTGGCCCGACTCACCTGCGGCATTGTTGGCGCGCACGACCACTCGCTGCGGATCTTCGGCGACGAGGGAACTCTTGAGGTGCCGGACTCGTGGTTCTATGGCTCACCGGTAACCGTGCGCAAGTCACTCAACGTTCTGCGCAAGCGGCTCGAAGGCAAACTTGTTCGCAAGGTTCCACTCGTGCGTCCCGTGGAGAAGTTCGACTACCGCGGGGCACAGCAGATGGACTTTGCCCGCGGCATCGCCGAGGTGGCCGCGTCGGTACGGGAGAATCGGGCATCGCGACTGGCCACCGACTTCTCGCTTCACAACAACGAACTGGTGCTGGCGATCTCGGAAGCGGCCGCCACATCACAGCGCTACGCAATGACCACCTCGTTCATCCCCCCGGCACCGATGGATTGGGCCACGTGAAGCCGCTGCGTTGGGGGATCTTGGGGCCGGGCGCGATCGCCTCGTCGTTTGCCAGCGATCTGGCCTTTGTCGAGGGGGCTCAGCTCGTCGCCGTTGGTTCTCGTGATCGAGAACGAGCCGTGGCGTTTGCGTCGTCCCGGGCCATTCCATATGCGTACGGATCATATGAGGCGCTGGCCAACGATCCGAACGTGGACATCGTCTATGTGGCCACACCGCATCATCGACACGTCGAAGATGCGCTGCTGTGCCTTCACGCCGGCAAGCACGTGCTCGTGGAGAAGCCATTTGCCGTGTCATCGGCTGGCGCTACAGAGTTGGCAGCGGTCGCGGCGTCCACCGGCCGCTTCCTCATGGAGGCTCTGTGGACCCGCTTCTTTCCGCTGTTCGAGAAAGTACGTGAACTGATTGTCAGTGGACGTATCGGTTCGGTGGTAGAGCTGCGGGCCGATTTCGGACACGTGCCTGCGTACGATCCCAACCAAAGACTCTGGAACCCGGCGTTGGCCGGCGGCGCGCTGTTGGATCTCGGGGTCTATCCGCTGATGTGGGCTGTTGAACTCCTTGGGTGGCCGGAGTCCGTCGAGGCCGACTCGTCGTTCGCGGCGAGTGGAGTCGACGAGGCAACCGGCATGCAATTGCAGCATGCCGGCGGGGCGGAGTCGTTGCTCGTTGTCTCGCAGCGCCGCCACACGCCGACTCGTGTGGTCGTCCAAGGCACCGAAGGTCGCCTGACGGTCGCGGCGCCGATGTATGCGCCACGGCGGGTGGTCCTGTCTCGGAAGGGTGGCGAGAAAACGTCTCGCTGGAATCGCCGATTGTCTGAGCTCGATCAACCCGGTTCTCCGCTCCTCGGCGCAGTTGATCGACTCCCAAATCAGGTCGTTCGGATCTGGGGGAGTGGGCCTGCTCGCCAGCTCCGAAACCGAGCGACCGAGCAGATTTCCACGTCGGCCGAACCGCTCGTGGACCTCGCCCCCGGCCTCGGCTACCGCTATGAGGCGGCCGAATGTGGCCGAGCGGTGTCGGCCGGGCTGGTCGAGTCGTCGATGTGGCCCGTGGCCAGGTCGGTGCGGATGACGGAGCTGATCGAGCAGATCGCGAACGCCTCTGCCGTCGGTGGCCGTGATGGTCGCAATAGTCAGTAACCGTGGCCGGGCCCACGGGTCGGCCTGCTAAACCCGACGGCCGATGCGCATTGATGCCGACACCATTGCCCGACTTCGCGTCGACACGCCCGGAGTGTCGGGGGTCGTCCACCTGAACAACGCCGGAGCGGCATTCCCGTCGTCGCAGACGCTCGACGCGCAGATCGCCCACCTGCGACTCGAAGCACGGATGGGTGGCTACGAGGCGAAGGCCGCGGCCGCCGACGCGCTTGGCGCGGTGCGCACGAGTGCGGCCCGTCTCATGAACGCTTCGGCCGAGGAGATCGCCGTTCCGACCAGTGACACCGCAGGTTGGGCCAAGGTCTTCTGGGGCTTTGCGTTTGGCGGTGGATTCGCCTCGAAGAAGCGAGTGATTGTCGACCGCATCTTCTATAACTCCCACTACCTGTCGCTACTGCAGGCGCACAAGCAGTGCGGTATCGAAATCGTTGTCGCCCCAACCGACACCACGGGTCGAGTCGACGTCGACGGCTTCGCCGCCATGCTCGACGAATGGGTTGCGCTCGTCTCGATGACCATGGCCCCAACGCATTCCGGCATCGTCAATCCTGTCGCCGCAATAGGCGCGCATGCGAAGATGGCCGGCGTCCCGTACTTCGTCGACGGGTGTCAGGCGCTCGGACAACTCGTCGTCGACGTCGAAGCCATCGGATGCGACGCGTTGACCGGCACCGGACGCAAGTGGCTTCGCGGTCCTCGTGGCACCGGGCTGTTGTATGTGCGCAGATCATTCCAGGAACGCTGCGACCCTCCCGGCATCGACGGCGTGTCGGCGGTATGGGACAGTGCGTCGTCGTACTCGCTCGCGCCCACGGCGGCCCGGTTCGAGGAATTTGAGTCGTCGACCGCCGGTCAGCTTGGGCTCGGCGTGGCTATCGACGAGGCCCTGGCGCTCGGCCTCGATGCGATCCACGATCGTGTGCAGCAACTTGCCTCCCGTTTGCGATCCGAGCTCGGTCGACGTGACCGGGTCGTCGTCCAAGAGACGGCCGGTGATTGCTCGGGGATTGTCACCTTCCTGATCGACGGTGTCGCCCCAATCGACGTCGTCTCCGCCGCGGCGAAAGCAGGGATCAACATGAACGCATCGTCGGCACCGTGGGCTCGCCTTGACTTTGCCGCGCGCGACATCACCGACGTGGCTCGCGTGGCACCGCACGTGTACAACACCGACGACGAGCTGGATCGCTTTCTCGGCGTGATCGACGCGCTCTGACGAGGTTGGTGCGACACCGGTAGCGTCTCGGGCATGCGTGCTCTACGACTCC
The DNA here is from genome assembly GCA_043719425.1 of Acidimicrobiia bacterium. Taxonomy (GTDB): domain Bacteria; phylum Actinomycetota; class Acidimicrobiia; order Acidimicrobiales; family JANYDT01; genus JANLQX01. The sequence goes on from JAYSTV010000139.1 coordinate 3,920, forward strand.
ATGAACTGGGCGAACCCGTCGAGGTGCTCCGCATCGAAGAGCGGCCGACGCCACTACCCGGACCCGGCGAAGTCCGGGTCGATGTGGTGTCAGCGGCCCTTAACTTTCCCGACGTGCTTCTGTGTCGCGGTCAGTATCAAGAGAAGCCACCGCTGCCCTTCACCCCGGGCGTCGAGATGGCGGGGGTCGTCTCCGCCATTGGCGATGGGGTCACTCGATTCGCCGTGGGTGACCGGGTACTGGGGAGCCCCAACTTTGTCACCGGAGCGCTGACGGAACAGACCCTGGCCCACGAGCGCGGGCTGTCCAAGCTGCCGGAAACGATGGGATTCGATGCGGCCGCAGCACTCCGCATCACCTATCACACGGGGCACGTTGCGCTTCATCGACGGGCCAACCTCCAGCCCGGGGAGACGGTGCTGGTGCACGCCGGGGCCGGCGGCGTCGGCAGTGCGGCGATCCAACTGGCGAGGGCCCATGGCTGCACCGTGATCGCCACTGCCGGGGGACCGGACAAGGTCGAGGTCTGTCGACAGCTCGGCGCTGATCTCGCCATCGACTACCGGGCCGGCGATTTCGTCGAGGCCGTCAAGGAGTTCACCGATGGCCGGGGCGCCGATGTGATCTACGACCCGGTCGGAGGCGACACCTATGACCGCAGCACCAAGGTGATTGCGTGGGAAGGCCGCATCCTCATCATCGGCTTCACCGGCGGCCGGATCGCCGACGCGAAAACGAATCACGTGCTGATCAAGAACTACTCCGTGGTCGGTGTCCACTGGGGCGCCTACACCCGCCACGAACCCCAAATCAATGACCGCATCCACGACGATCTCATGGCGTTGCACGCGGCGGGGAAGATCGATCCACTGGTGAGCGAGCGGGTGCCCCTCGCCCAAGCGGCCGCCGCTCTTGCTCGTCTCGGCGATCGGGGCACCGTCGGCAAAATCGTTGTCCACCCGAGCGCGTGAGTGACAACCCGGCACCCACGTCGCCAGCGCCGCGCATCAGCGTCTTTACCCTGTTCCCGGACCTCATCGAGGCGCATGCCACGACCAGCCTCCTCGGCCGTGCTCGTCAGGCCGGGGTCCTCGAGGTATGCGCGCATGACCTTCGCCGCTTCGGGGTCGGCGTGCATCAGGCGGTCGACGATGCCCCGTTTGGTGGCGGGGCGGGAATGGTCCTTGCTCCCGGTCCGGTATTCGAGGCGGTTGAGACGGCGATAGCCGAAGGGGCCGCGGCCCGACCGGTTTTCCTTCTTGGTCCGGGTGGGCGTCAGCTGACCCAGCGCCTCGCGCACGAACTGGCCCAGCACGTTGTCCAAGGCGGCGGCTTCTCGCTGGTGTGCGGTCGTTACGAAGGTTTCGACCAGCGGATCCACGACCATCTCGTCGACGGCGAGCTTTCGATCGGCGACGTCGTCCTGGGGGGCGGCGAAGTGGCGGCCATGGCCGTGGCCGAGGCGGTTGGACGCCTGATCCCCGGGGTTATGGGGAATGGCCAGTCGGCGGTGGTCGAGAGTTTCTCCGACGGGCTCCTGGAGCACCCGCAGTACACCAGACCAGCCGAGTTCCGCGGCTGGAGCGTTCCCGACGTGCTTCGGTCCGGCGACCACGCCCGAGTCGAGAGATGGCGTCACGCGCAAGCCTTGGTGCGCACGGCGTTGCGCCGGCCGGACCTTCTGGCCACCCGAGGTCCGCTCACTGCGGTGGAACGCAAGTCCCTGACGGAGTTCGGCCTTGAGCTTGCCGCCGGTGCCGAGGAGGGTGCCCCGACCGAGTAGCCTTGACCGGCCTCAAGCAAACCGATAGCCCGGCCTGTACTCGGAATCGACCGAGATTCACGGCCGCAACGCCCCGGAGTATCCGACATGCAAACGACTGACTTCATCGACAAAGCCGGCCTTCGTGCCGACGTCCCGGACTTTCAGGCCGGTGACCTGGTGAAGGTCCACGTCCGCGTTGTCGAAGGCAACAAGGAGCGCGTCCAGGTGTTCCAAGGCCACGTGATCGGTCGCTCGGGCGACGGTATTCGTGAGACCTTCAAGGTCCGCAAGATCAGCTACGGCGTCGGCGTCGAGCGCACCTTTCCGGTTCACGCACCTTCGATCGCCATGATCGAGGTCGTGACCAAGGGCGACGTTCGCCGAGCCAAGCTGTACTACCTCCGTGACCTGCAGGGTAAGGCCGCCAAGATCAAGGAGAAGCGGGTCAACCGCTGAGTTCTCTGAGCGAGACGCAGACGCCGCCCGCCGGCGATCCTTCGTCGCCCGAAGCGTTTCCTGCTTCGACGAGCCTGCCGGGCGCCACGCCCGTTGTCCGCGCTCGCCGTTGGCCGAGCCCCCGGATCATTCGCGAATACGCGATTCTGGCGGTGGTGGCCGTGCTGTTGGCCTCGCTCATCCGCGCGTTCCTCGGGTTGGCGTTTTACATCCCGTCACCGTCGATGGTGCCGACGCTCAAGATCAATGATCGCGTCATCGTCTCCCGGGTGACCTATCGCCTACGTGACCCGCGGCGCAGCGACATCGTGGTGTTCGACAATCCCGACTTCGCCGGCGCCAAACCACATCCGCTGCTTCGACCGTTCGGTGCCCTATTCGAACTCGTGGGTGTGCGTCAGCAAAAGGACAAGCACTACATCAAGCGCATCATCGGCCTTCCGGGCGAAACCGTCGAGGTCAAGAACGGGTCGGTGTGGATCAACGACAAACGCTTGGCGGAACCGTGGCTGCCGAAAGACGTGACCACCGAATGGCCCGAAGGCAAGAAGCTCACCGTGCCGAAGAACTCATATTGGGTCATGGGTGACAATCGCGATGACTCGAAAGACAGCCGATATTTCGACGTGTCAGCGGTGAGCGATACCGGCCATTTCATCAAGCGGTCGGCAATTGTGGGTCCGGCGGTGCTGCGGGTGTGGCCCTTCAATCGGTTTGGTCATCCGTGAGCGCAGAAGATCTTGAGCGCTATGAGTCCGAGCTCGAGCTGCAGCTCTTTCGTGAGTACAAAGATGTCGTCAAGACGTACACCCACATCGTGGAAACCGAGCGTCGATTTTACCTCGCCAACGGCGTCACGTGTGAGCCCCGCAACGATGGCGGCGGGCGTGGGTGGTTCGAGTTGGACCTCACCGATGCATGGGTGTGGGACATCTATCGACCGGGTCCAGCCCGTTTTGTCGCAAAAGTACGTGTGCTTACGTTTCGGGATGTGAACATCGAGCAGCTCGCCCAGTCCGAGGACTAAGGCGATGGCCAAGACGCCGCGGGCGGCCGAACTGGGGGTGCAGGCCGAAGCGGCAATGGCGTCCTGGTACGTGGCGCAGGGCTACGAGATCCTCGCTCGTAATTGGCGGATCAAGGGCGGCGAGATCGACATCGTGGCCGCCCGAGACGATGTCGTGGTGATTGTTGAGGTCAAGGCCAGATCATCAGCGCGCTTTGGAACTGGTCTCGACGCGATCACCCCGACCAAGTTGGCCCGACTTCACCGTCTAGGGCGGGCCTTCCTTCATGAACAGGCGCTTTTCGGGCGAACTATTCGCGTCGATGTGGCGTCGTGGGTCGACGGCACGTGGGACGTTGTCCAAGGCGTTGACTGAGTGCTTAGCGGCGCCTAGGCCCGATTGGCCGACGGTCGGCGCCGACGGACCTGCTCCCAACAGGGGGCATGGAAATGACGGCGGATCTCCGGAACGGGTCGCGGGACCACCACCACGTTGGCTGTGCCCTTGTTGATCTCGTGATTGCACGCCGGGCATTGGTAGGACTTCGTCGCCTGAAACGGTTGGAGCACACGGACGTCGAGATCGGCATCGGCCCACGACCCAATACCCGGGATCAGGTAGGCGACGTCGCGAGAGGGATCGTCGTCATCCGTTGGTAGCCACGCCGGTGGGGACCATCCGAGCGGTGTTTTTGGTCGACGCTTTCCCATCGTGGCGAACGCTGTGACTCGGCCTCAGCCGAACAACGCCCAGCCGAGAAGGGCCACGGTGATGGCGAGCGTGACCACGACCAGGGCAACGTCGAACGGCCGACGTCGATACGTGCGATGCGGGTTGAAGCCCATGAGTCCAGTCTCCCAGCTCCGCTGAGGCAACGGACTTCCGGAATCTGGTCGCCGCGTGAAAACGCCCCGACGCCGTTCTGTCACACCCCCTTCGCTACGGTGGTGCCGTCGCATTCGGAGCCGGCTTTGTAGCGCTCCCGTCCCAGTTCAGCGTTTTCCGCGTAGGCGGGCCGGGAAGGAACTTCGATGCGACCAACATGTCCACGGCGGGCTCGATGAGCGGCTACCTCGCCGTCATTGCGTCGGCCCAATTGATTGGGATCCGCGGGATGGCGGTCGTCGTGGAGGTCCATGCCAGTAGCGGCGTGCCCTCGTTCACCATCGTCGGCCAGCCCGACGGGGCCTGTCGCGAGGCTCGTGATCGGGTGCGCGCGGCGCTGCTGAGCAGCGGGTATGCCTGGCCGCAACGTCGGATCACGGTCAATTTGGCGCCGGCGTCGATACCCAAGATCGGGGCGGGTCTCGATCTGGCCATAGCCGTTGGCGTGCTGGTGGCCGATGGCCAACTGCCTCACGACCGGGTCGGCGGTCGGGCCTTTCTCGGCGAACTAGGCCTCGACGGCTCGGTCCGTCGGGTTCCGGGCATCGTGTCGCTCGTCGACGATCTTCTCGCCGGTGATCATCCTCCCGAGGTGGTGCTTCCCGCCGCCGGTGTGGCCGAGGCATCACTGCTCGGGCGGGGAGTGCTGCGCCCGGCGGCCACGTTGGTTGGCGTTGTCGATGCGCTGCTGGGCCTGGCACCGTGGCCAGATCCGGCACCGGTTCCCTCAGCTGAGGTTGTTGCTCCCTCCGTCGATCTCAGCGACGTGCGGGGCCAGTCCCTCGGTCGGCTCGCCCTCGAAGTCGCCGCCGCCGGCGGTCACCACCTGCTCTTTTCGGGACCGCCCGGATCGGGAAAAACGATGTTGGCGGCGCGGCTGCCCACGGTTCTGCCGGAACTCACGCGCGACGAGGCGGTCGAAGTCCTCCGCATTCATTCGGCCGCCGGGTTGTCGGTGCCGCTCGATCGCCTGCCCACGCGGCCGCCATTTCGAGCACCCCATCACACGGCTTCGGCGGCCGCCCTCCTCGGCGGCGGCTCGTTGGTCATCCGCCCGGGCGAGCTTTCGTGTGCGCATCGGGGCGTGCTCTTTCTCGACGAGTTTGGCGAGTTCGCTCCCTTCGTGCTCGACGCGCTGCGTCAACCGCTCGAGGACGGGTCCATCTGTATCTCACGCGCCGCCGCCACCGTGGTTCTGCCGGCCCGGCCGCTCGTCGTCGCCGCCACCAACCCCTGCCCCTGCGGGTGGTGGGGCGTGCCTCCCGGTGAGGTGCCGGGAGCCCCGTCGTGTCGATGTTCCGACGCATCCCGGGCCCGCTACGTTCGTCGTCTCGCTGGTCCGCTACTCGATCGATTCGACGTGCGCGTGCTCGTCAGCCCACCTGATCCAGACGAGTTGCTCAGCCCCGCCGGTGGCGAGTCGTCATCTGTCGTGGCCGAACGAGTGGCCGTCGTTCGGAGTTTGGCCCGGGCTCGTGGCGTCGCTTCGAATGCCGAGCTCCGGGGCGCCGAACTGCGTCGGTGGGCGCCGCTCAGCCCAGGTGCCCGCCGGGTGGTTGAGGCCCGCTTGCGGGTCGGCACCCTCACCGCCCGTGGACTCGATCGGATTCGCCGGGTGGCTCGAACCCTCGCTGACCTGCACGGCGACGACCTCGAATCGGCCCTCGACGCGGACACGGTGGCCTTGGCGCTCGAGCTTCGTCGACCGGTATTGCCCGACACA
>JAYSTV010000140.1:0-1645 GCA_043719425.1 Acidimicrobiia bacterium
TGCCTTCCGGCCGCCGTTGTGAGTCGCTCGTGAATCTCCGCCCAATACGTCGGCAAATCCACGACGCACACGACGCTGGCTCGCCAACTCGCCCAACGCATCGGTGGCGTCACGGTTGACCTGGATGTCATGAAGACCGCTCTTCTCGATGCTACGTCTTTCGTCGGGTTCGCGAGCTCGGCGACCGTCCGCCGTAGGCTCAGTGACGTGCGTGGTCCGAACACCGTGGTCTGCCTGACCACCGTTGCCCGACGGACCCAGGGCGAGCGGGCGATCGCCACGTTCGTCACCCACCACCCAGCCACCGCAACGAAGCTGATCGTGGTCGATGACCTCGTCGAAGCCGACGGGGCCGGGTTCGTGTCGAGCTGCTTCCCACCTCGAGTGTTCGCCCGACTGGCGATGGCCCACGACGCGCACCAACTCGTTAGCGCCGTTCGGCCGACGGTTCTCCGCTCCCTACTGGCCACGGCCGGGCCGACTGTCATCGTCATGCCTGACGACGCCGAGACCTTCGCTCCGCTCGACGCTCTCGGTTCGAGCGACGCGCCAGTCACCCTGGTCCACACTCGGTTCGGCCCACCACCGGCCGACGGTCAACTTCCCGATGCCATCGACGCCGCCATGCGGGGCCGTCTCGATCAAGATCTCTTTGCTCTGCGCGCTGATGATCCGCGCGCTGACCAATTCCTTCAAGACTGGGCCGAGCGGCTGATCGCCAGCCCGCACATTCCCATCGAGCGACTGAACCCCGTCACCTACCCGTGGCTCGATGCGCTGGCCGAGCTCGACGGTGTTGTCACCGTCACCAAACCGGCCTTTCCGCTTTCTGTGCGCAACGCCGACGAACCCGAGCGATCGGAAACTCCAGCCCTCGTGCGGTGGCCGGGCTTCGACCCGGAAGTGCCGTGGATTCTGTCGAGCGAGACCGGAACCCTCCCCCGGGTCCGTCCGTCGAACCACACCGTGCTCGCTGACCTCGCCGAGAAGCGGGCCGCCGCGCTGTCGACCGCCACGGTCCGAGGTGTCCTGGCGTTCGCCCGACTCCCCGATGGCACGTCCGTCGACAACCTGGTCCGGCGCGCCTATGCCGATGGGCTTCGTCAGTTTGCCGCCGGGAACGAGGACGAACCTCCGAACCCGTTCGCCGGGGACTCGACGGAGTCGTTCCTCGCATGGCTTCGAGCCGACGACCGGTACCTGCGGGCGTTCCGGGCCGAGCATCCAGAACTCGCCGATGTGTTGGTGACCGACGACGACGTGCGCCACTGGCTCGTCGACCTCGGCGCCAAGGCCGGCGTTCCCAGATCCCTTCGCCCGAAGCCCGAACCGCCGGCCGAGCTTGGACCTGGTCTCGAGATCCGCGGCTACCTGCACGCCGCCTTTGGTATGGGCGAAGCGGCTCGGTCCCTCGTCGAGGCCGCGCGAGAAACTGGCGTGCCGGTTCGAGCCAACGCCGACCGGGCCAGCGTCTACGACGACCAGGCCGAGCACCACGAGGAACCCCGCCGCGATGCGCCTCCGAGGACCCTCGTCCTCGTCCGCAACGCCGACGCGCTCCTGGCCAATCCCGCCGACGCGATTGCCGCGAGGGCCGCCGGGCGTCGGGTGATCGGTTACTGGTTCTGGGAGGTAGCCAACTTCC
>JAYSTV010000015.1:0-10967 GCA_043719425.1 Acidimicrobiia bacterium
ACCTCCCGCTGCGCGAACACATCGATCTGCCGGTGCGCGAGTCGCTCATCGTCGAGCTCTACAACAAGTAGGTCTACGCATGCTCATCATTCAACGACCCACCGTCGAAGCGATCGGCGACGAAGAGGCGAACCGTCAGCGGTTCTCTGTTTCTCCGCTTGAGCCTGGCTTCGGCAACACTCTCGGCGCGGTTCTGCGTCGTACGCTGCTGTCGTCCATCCCGGGCGCAGCCATCACTCAGGTTCGTTTCGATGACTCGCTCCATGAGTTCGCCACGATCCCGGGTGTGAAAGAAGACGTCACCGACATCATTTTGAACTTGAAGGACATCGTCCTTTCGGTCGAAGGTGACGACGTGGTGCAGCTTCGTCTCGATGTTCGTGGCCCGGCCACGGCCACCGCCGGCGATATCCCGCTGCCGACCGGAGTCGAGATCTTGAACCCCGAGATGGTCATCGCCACGATCAACGGGAAAGGCCGCCTCGCCGTGGACCTAACCGTCGAGCGCGGTCGTGGCTACGTGTCGGCCGAACGGAACAAGAAGTCCTCCGTGATCGGAGTGGTCCCGATCGACTCGATCTTCTCCCCGGTTCGTCGCGTGGCGTTCAACGTCGAGGCCACCCGCGTGGAGCAGTCCACCAACTTCGACAAGCTCACCCTCGATATCGAGACCGACGGTTCGATCAGCCCGAAGGACGCGCTGGCTTCGGCCGGTGACACCCTTCGCTCGTTGTTCGGTCTCGTCGCCGATATGAGCGAAGAGCCCCAGGGCCTTTCGCTCGGCGAAACGTCGGCCCTCGGTTCGGGCTCGCCCGACCTTGATCTGCCGATCGAGGACCTCGAGCTGTCAGAGCGTCCGCGGAACTGTCTCAAGCGCGCCCAGGTCAACACCATTGGCGAGCTGTGTCTGCAGACCGAAGACGATCTGCTGGCCATCACCAACTTCGGCCAGAAGTCCTTGGACGAAGTCATTCAGAAGCTCGATGAGCGCGGTTTGTCGCTGCGCACCAAGAACTAGGAGGTCACAGCTATGCCCATGACACCAAAGCGCGGCCACCGACTCGGTTCGGATTCGTCGCATCAAAAGGCGTTGCTCGCCAACCTCGTGTCGTCGCTCGTCGCCGCCGAGTACCTGGTCACCACCGAGGCCAAGGCCAAGATGCTTCGTCCCATCGCCGAGCGCATGATCACCAAGGCCAAAAAGGGTGGGCTGCACAATCAGCGCCAAGTCGTTGCGTTTATTCGTGACAAGGACATGGCGTCGAAGCTCTTCACGGAAATTGGTCCCCGCTACTCCTCCCGCAACGGTGGATATACGCGGATTCTGAAGCTCGGTCCGCGACACGGGGACAATGCCCCCATGGCTCGTATCGAACTCGTCTGAGTTGAAACGTCGAGCGTCGATTCGTTGACGCTGTTGTGTCAGTGAACCAATGAGTGAACTTCGTGAGGCGCCTGTCGGCGCCTCACGTCGCGTTCCGGCTCTGGTGTGGGCGCAGACCCCGGTGGAGCGGATTCGTCCGCCCGTTGCTGGTCGGGTGCGGCTTCGGCTGGTGGTCGCCTACCGGGGTGGGGCGCTGCATGGCATTGCCCCCCAGCCGGGTCTGCGCACGGTGGGCGGTTTGCTGCTCGAAGCCGTCGCCACGATCCTTCGTCAGCCGGGGGGAGCGGCCGGTCTCCATCTGGTCATGAGTGGCCGCACCGACGCGGGCGTTCATGCGTGGGGTCAGGTGGTGCATATCGACGTGGAGGTTCCGCCGCTGTCAACGCGTGGTTCCCGCGACCCGGCTGCCGTGGTTCACGGCATCGATCTTGATCGGCTCGTTCGTTCGCTGACTGGGCTCCTGCCGAGCGAGATCGTGGTCCGCTCAGCTGACATTGCGCCGCCCACATTCGACGCCCGGTTCTCCGCGTTGTCGCGTCGTTACCGGTACTCGGTGCTCAACACCGCGACCGCCGATCCGTTTCTCGACGGGCTCGTGTGGCACGTGCGTGATCCACTCGATCTGTCGGTCATGCGTCTGGCCAGTGATGCATTCATAGGCGCGCATGATTTCGCGTCGTTCTGTCGAGCGCCGCGGGCGGATATCGATGGGGCCACCACGCTTCGGGTCGTGACCGACACTTCGTGGTCCGACACGAGGTCTGGGGTGCTTCATTTCGAGATCGAGGCGTTGGCGTTCTGTCAGCAGATGGTTCGTTCGATCGTCGGCTTCCTCGTCGACGTTGGCCGGGGCCGACGGTCGGCGGGCACGGCTCTCGAGACGTTGGCTGCCCGTGATCGGACTGTGGCGGGCACGCCGGCACCATCGGACGGCCTTTGTCTGTGGGAGGTCACCTATCCCGACGATGTCGGCCCGGTCCTTCCGGCTGCCGGTTCACGTGGCGCCGGGTGGCGGCCTGTGCCGTAGGCGTCTACGGCGGCTCGGTGGCGAGCTGGTCGGCGAGCGACGCCGCCACGAGCACGGTGGCGCGCCACGGGTTGACCCTCGGCGGGGTCGGGAAGACCGACGCATCGATCACCGCGAGGCCACTCGTCCCGTGGACCCGGCCGCCGTGGCCGACGACGGCGTCGGGCTCGTCGGCGTCGCCAAACGCGCACGTCCCGGTGGCGTGGACGTAGTCGGCGAGGTTGGCCTCGGCCCACGTGAGTGTGTCGGCATCGGAGAGGGCGGTGAGCGTTTGTAGCGGGGTGCCCCGGTCGTCGACGGAGACGGAGGTGGCCTCGTTGGTCACCTCCTTTTGGTTGAGCAGGGCGCAGAGCAGGCGCACGGCGCGTAGGACGGCGCTTCGGTCGGCGGGATGGGAGAGCAGGTCGAAGTCGACGATGGGGTCGCCGTTTGCGTTCACGCTCACCCGGCCGCGGCCGCGGCATTCGAGAACGCCGACGAGAAGGGCGCCGAGCTGTTGTTGCTCGACGGTTATTCCGAGGCGGTTGAGGGCGAGGACCTGAATTCCGTCGACGTGGGCGATGGCGCAGGTCGCGGGCGTGTTCGCGTTGGCCGGGCGACGGAGGTGGAGGGTCGCTCCGACGGCGGGGTGATCGGCCAGGTTCGTGCCGATGGCGGGGTGGGTGACACCGCTGCGCAACAGCAGGGCCGGTGAGTGGATGGCACCGGCGCAGACCACCGTCGTGGAGGCGGCGATGTGGTGTCCGGCAGTGGTGATCACGCCGACGCAGGCACGGCGCGCGTGGTCGATCACGACGGTGTCGACGTTGGCGTCCGGAGCGATCGCGAGGTTCGGCCGGGTGGCGGCGAGCGCAAGATGCGTTTGGTCGGTCGAGGCGCGGTTGCCGTGATCGTCGAGCATGAGCGGGGCCGGACCGACGCCGCGAACGTCGACGTGGGCGCGTCGCACCAGGGGGAGTCCGTGCGCCCTTGCGGTTAGCGCCAGGATGCGGTCGGCCGGACCCCACTGTGCGGGCGGGAGGGTCCGTGCCGGCGAAACCGCAAGGTCATGAGATGGGAGGAGGCCACGCTTCGTCCACTCGCGTACGTCGGCCGCGGGAGGGTCGAGGTCGATAAGGCCGTTGATTGCTCCACTGCCGCCGAGTCCGCGACCACGTGGATAGAACCGGTAGGGCGTGTTCGCCGTTCGTCGGGCGACGACGTTCGCCCAGGTGCGGTCAGGCGTCGAGAGTGCCTCGAACAGATCGGCCGGTGTTCGGTCGGTGGGTGCTCCAGCTTCGACGAGGAGCACTCGAACGGAGGGGTCACGGCTGAGTCGCTCGGCGACGACGCAACCGGCGGTGCCGGCCCCGATCACGATCACGTCGTACACATCGTTGGCCCACCCCACCGGGCCAGTGTCTCACTGTGGACCGGCGAGACGTGACCAGGAAAGCGGCGATACACCGCTAGCTTCGGCGGCGATGATCATCACGTCGCGGCGGGTCGAGCTCACCAAGCGTCATCCGCTCACGATCAGTCGGGGGACGATTCGGTCGTCCACGAACGTGATCGTGACCGTGGTGCACAACGGGATGGCCGGCGAGGGGGAGATGGCGCCGTCCGACGTCACCGGCGACACGGCGGATTCCGCTGAGGAAGATCTCGCCGCGTGGTCGGTCCCGTTGCATGATCTCGCACCCGACGCGTTCGAGGAGATTGATGCGGTGCTCCGTCGTGAGGGGGCATCTGATCGAGGGGCGGTGCGCGCCGCACTCGACATGGCCTGTCATGACTGGTGGGGCCGTTCTTTGGGCCGACCGGTGTGGCGTCTGCTGGGTGGTGACCGGTCGCGAATTCCGCCGACGTCGCTCACCATCGGGATCAATCCGCCCGACGTGATCCGCGAGGTTGTCCCGGAGATTCTGCATCGTACGCGCGCGTTGTATCTCAAGGTCAAGCTCGGTCAATCAGGAGGCGTCGAAGCGGACCGGGAGATGTTCGTCGCGGTCCAGGAAGCCGCCTCCGGGGCAGGGTTCCACCCGCAGTGGCGCGTCGACGCGAATGGTGGCTGGGATGTCATATGTGCACAGACGATGATGGGATGGTTGGCGGAGCGGGGAGTGATCGAAGTGGAGCAGCCACTGGCCCAAGGTGCCGAGGACGGTCTGCTGGCGCTCTATGGCGGCGCGCCGATGCCGATCTTTGCCGACGAGTCGGTGCGCGTTGCGGCCGATATCCCGGCTCTTGCCGATCGGGTGCACGGCGTGAATCTGAAGCTGATGAAGTGCGGCGGCCTTCGGGAGGGCCAGCGGATCATCGCCACGGCGCGAGCGCATGGGCTGCAGGTGATGATCGGGTGTATGGGTGAGTCGTCATTGGCCATCTCCGCCGGTGCACAACTCGCGCCGTTCGTCGACGCGGTGGATCTCGACAGTCACCTGAATCTTGTCGACGATCCCTTCGTGGGGGCGGCGTACTTCGACGGGCGTGTCCTTCCGAACGACGACGCCGGGCTCGGTGTCAGTCGTCGAGACCCTTCGTAGCGTGGCACCATGATCCGCTCCGCGAGTCGTCTCGCCCTGCTGATGCATGGGCATCTTCGTGATCGGCACGGCAAGATGGGCTTCGGCTTGTTGCGCTACAGCGAGGCCGAGATCGTGTGCGTGATTGACGCCGAGCACGCCGGCGGTGCGCTGGAAGAGATCACCGGCATCCCAACGGTCGTTCCGATTGTTTCCGATGCTGATGCTGCGGCGGCGTTGGGTGCCGACGTGCTCGTAGTCGCCGTGGCGACGAGTGGTGGCATTCTCCCGCCCGGCTACCGAGACGAGATACTCCGCGCGCTTAGGAGCGGCATGTCGCTCGTGAACGGGCTCCATGGTCGTTACGCCGAGGACCCCGACTACGCCGCTGCGCTCAGCCCCCACGCGTGGATCTGGGACGTTCGCCAGGAGCCTTCCGGTCTCACCAGTGGTCGCGGCCGTGCCGCATCGCTGGCCTGTCGCCGCGTGCTCACCGTCGGCACCGATATGGCGATCGGGAAGATGACGGCGTCGTTGGAGATGGACCGAGAGGCGAAGGCGCTCGGGCTTCGTTCACGGATGATCGCCACCGGTCAGATCGGTATCTGCATCACCGGCGACGGTGTGCCCCTCGATGCGGTGCGGGTCGACTTTGCGTCGGGATCAATTGAAGCGCAGTGCCTCACACACGGTCCGGACCACGACATCCTGCACATCGAAGGTCAGGGCTCGGCGCTGCACCCGGGTTCCACGGCGTGGGTGGCGTTGTTGCGTGGGTCGATGGCCACGGACTTGATCCTCGTGCATCGTGCCGGTCAGACGCATTTGGCCAACGGTCTCGATGAGTTCCCGCTGCCGCCCCTGTCGCAGGTGATCGCGTTGTACGAAGCGGTGGCGTCGGCGGGCGCCGGTTATCCGCCCGCCAAGGTGCGGGGGATCGCGTTGAATTGTTCGCTTCTCGCGTCGATCGAAGAGGTCGAAGCGGCGTGCGCGGCGGTCACCTCGGAGACCGGGCTGGTCTGTGTCGACGTGGTCCGTCACGGTGCGGCGAAGCTGCTCGACGCGGTCCTGGCGGTTGGCTGACTCGTCAGCCGGGGGGGAAGAACCATGGCGAGCTGGCGGGACTGGGCCACGAGTTGCCCATTCGAATCCCAGATCTCGCCGTCCTCTTCGAAGAACCCATTCACGAGATAGCGACTGTGAAATCGCGCCCGTAACCAACCGGGCGCGGGCACGCCGCGGAAGTGGACGGTGAGCTCGATGGTCGGTACCCACTGTGCCGTGGGCAGGACCTCGAACACGGTTGGCGGAAAGGCGTCGGCGAACAGCGCCATGGAGAGCACGTCGGCCGGTTGGCCGTCGGTAAAGCGCATCCATCCGGTGAGCTCGGCGGTGCCGCTCGGGACACCACGGACCCAACCGGTGTCGGGATGCAGAAGGACCTCGACGCTGTCGCTGAAGCGCGATGGCACGTAGTGCGCCTGTCCGCCGCCGCGCCGGGAGCGACATTCCTCCGGGCTGGGGAGGTCCGGCATCTGGGCGCCGATCACCGTTGGTCCGCAGGCCCGGTCGAGTCGACCAAATGTCCCGACCGCGCGCATTTTCTCCTTCCCGGCCTGGTTCATGCTGGCCGTTGCGGTGGAGAGGGTTCGACCGGTGCGGACAAGTTCCACGTCGACGTCGACCGGGCCGCCCTCACCAGGACGGAGATAGTGCGCGGTGACCGAGAACGGATCCACGTGTTCGGCGACGGTTGTTCCGGTCACGCCCGCCATGGCCCGCACTGCGAGCGCCAGCATGTAGCCGCCGTTGGGCTTGTCGCCGATGTCCCATCGGTTGCTCATGATGCCGGTCCACAGTCCGGGGCCGGGCCCGTCGGCCGGAGGATGCATCACGGTGTCGATATCGAAGGAGAACTGGTCAGCCATTCGAGCTCGACCTTAGGAGCTGTCGAACGTCATGGACCACTCCTACAGTGGTCCGCTCATGGTTGGTGACTTGGCCCGGTTCGTGGGTGTGGCGGTGTCGTACGACGGCGTGACCGACGTGCTCCGCGATCTTGATTTTGCCGTGTCCACCGGCGAGCGGTGGGTGATCATCGGGCCCAATGGCTGTGGCAAGTCGACGATGGTCCAGTTGCTCACCGGTTTCCTGCATCCCTCACGGGGTGACTACACGTTGCTGGGCGCTCGCCTCGGTTCGGGCGTCGACTGGCGCAAACACCGCACGCAGATCGGGTTCGTGAGTGCCGCGTTGGCGAGGCAGATGCGTCCGCAACTCCCGGCCGCCGACGTGGTGATGACGGCGTTGCATGGTGCGCTCGAACCGTGGTGGCACGAGTACTCCGATAGCGATCGTGTGCGCGCTGTCCATCTCCTCGAGGCGGCCGGCTATGGCTACGTTGCCACGCGCCCGTTCGGCGTGCTGTCCGACGGCGAGCGTCAACAGGTGATGCTGGCGCGGTCGTTGATGCGACCGCCGCGCCTCCTCGTGCTCGATGAGCCCGCGGCCGGTCTCGACCTGGGGAACCGTGAACGGCTAATCGCCCGCATGTCGGCGGTGGCGCTGGCGGGAGGTGTCGACGGATCCGGGGGGGTCGACGGGATGGTGTTGGTGACCCACCACGTGGAGGAGATTGCCCCCGGTTTCACCCACGCACTTCTCCTGCGTGAGGGTCGCATCGTGGCCGCCGGTCCGATCGACGACGTGCTAACCGACGACAACGTGAGTGCGGCGATCGGTCTTTCGGTAAAGCTGCGTCGAGACGACGATCGGTGGACGGCGAAGGTGATTCTGTAGCTTCGGTCAGGCGGTGCGGCAGCGTGGCGGTCGTGGTCGATGGCACCGTCGTTGTTCGGGCGACGATGGTCCGCCTGCCAGCCCGGAGGTCCGTCGCCCAGCGGAGCTGCGAGAGTCTGCCGGTTGGGACTGCCGCGCCGAGCCGTCCTAACGTGGACGCCTCATGGAACTCAATGGATTTTCTGCAATCGTTACTGGTGGAGCGTCGGGTATCGGCGAGGCGTCAGCCCGGATCTTGGCTGCTCGCGGCATGAAGGTCGTGGTCGCCGACCTCGACCGTCAATCCGAGAAGGGCGAAGCGCTGGCCAAGGAACTCGGTGGCGCGTTCGTACCGTGCGACGTGGCCAACACTGATCAGGTGCAGGCCGCCGTCGCCACCGCCGTCGAGATGGGCTCTCTGCGCGCCCTCGTGAATGCCGCCGGTATCGGTTGGGCGTCGCGCACGATTGGTCGAGACGGTTCGCCCCACGATCTCGACGTGTATCGCAAGGTCATCGAGATCAACCTCATCGGCACGTTCAACTGCATCCGTCTCGCCGCCTCGGCGATGAACGCAAATGAGCCCGATGTCGACGGCGGCCGCGGCGCCATCGTCAACATCGCCTCGGTAGCGGCGTTCGACGGACAGATCGGGCAGGCGGCATATGCGTCGTCGAAGGGTGGCGTGGTCGCGCTCACGCTCGTCGTCGCTCGCGACCTTTCGGCGTCGGGTATCCGGTGCAACTGCATCGCACCCGGGCTCATCGATACGCCGATCTACGGCACGGGTGAGGCGTCGGAGGCGTTCAAGGCGGCGCTCGGTAAAGACGTGCTGTTCCCGTCGCGCCTCGGCCATGCCGACGAGCTCGGTTCCATGGTGGGTGAGCTCATCTCGAACTCGTACATGAACGCGGAAACGATTCGCGTCGACGGTGGTATTCGCATGCCACCGAAGTCCAAGTAAGCGCGCCTACGGGTTTCGGAGCGATCACTTGCGAGGTATCGATATCGCGTCGGTCACGGCGTGGCTGGAAGCCAATGTGCATGGGGCCCACGGTCCATTCACGTTCGACCTCATTGCCGGTGGTCGCTCCAATCTGACGTTCAAGGTGACGGGCGCCGACGGCACATTCTTCGTGCTGCGGCGTCCGCCGCTCGGCAACGTGTTGGCCACGGCGCACGACATGGGTCGCGAGCATCGGCTCATCTCCGCCGTCGCCCAGGCCGGCGTTCCGGTTGCTCCAGCACTTGGTATGTGTACGGATGTTTTGGTGAACGACGCACCGTTCTACGTGATGGGTTTCGTCGACGGGGTGGTGCTCGACTCGCCCGACAAGGGGGCGATGCTGACCGTCGAGGCGCGCCGGGCGGCGTCGATCTCGCTGGCCGACACGCTGGCGTCGTTGCATGCCGTCGATATCGACGCGGTCGGCCTCAGTGACCTGGCCAAGCGGACGGGCTACGTGGAGCGTCAACTCAAGCGATGGTCAGCGCAGTGGGACGCATCGAAGACGCGCGAGCTTCCGTCGATGGATCGCGTTCGTGCGTTGTTGTCGGCGGCGCAGCCAGAGCAGACCTACACGGGGATCGTGCACGGTGACTACCGGTTCGGCAATGTGCTCGTTGAACCAGCGTCGGGTCAGTTGACGGGCGTGCTCGATTGGGAGCTCTGCACGCTCGGCGATGTGCTGGCCGACGTGGGCTACGTGGTGTCGTACTGGACCGACCCGGGCGAGCCCTTCCGTCGGGAGAATGATCCGAGTGGTCATCCGGGCTTCTTCAGCAGGACCGAGTTCGTGGCCCGGTACTGCGAGGTGAGCGGGCGCTCGATTGCCGACGTTGGCTGGTACGAGGCGTTCGCCTGCTGGCGCTTGGCCTGCATCGCCGAGGGCGTGCTGGCCCGCTACTTGGCTGGCGTGATGGGCGACGAGGTCGACACCAGTGGCATGGCCGCACGCGTCGATGCCCTCGCGGTCCACGCGCTGGGGCTGTTGGAGGCCTAGCCCGGGGTTTCGCGCGTGGTGTACGCCAGCTGGCCTTGCTGGGTCAGCTAGGCGTTCCGGGTCGGCGGCGTTGTTGGGTCAGCTGAGTGTTCTGGGTCGGCTCAGTTGCGCAGATGCGATTCACCCGACCGAACGCAGCCAGCTGACCCAGTACAACGTCGGTTCGGCGGGGTCGAATCGGCTCCGACGACGCTGGGCGACGTGTGCCAAACTGTTCGCCGTTGGCTTCGGTCGGCGAGGAGAAGTGCGAGAGTGGCCGAATCGGACTCACTGCTAATGAGTTGTCTTGGGAAACTGGGACCGAGGGTTCAAATCCCTCCTTCTCCGCCAGAGGGATAACTTGCCGGGGCGGCCTGCTCGCTCCGGTAAGGTTGCCCCCTCACATCAACAAGCGTTCGTAGCTCAACGGATAGAGCATCTGACTACGGATCAGAAGGTTGGGGGTTCGAATCCCTCCGAACGCGCCAAGCGAATATGCCCGCTGAGCAGCGGTGATACGATCGGGAAGCCCTCGCACGAGCGGGGGCTTCTGCCGTTTCCAAGGCCAATGTATCGGGAATGTATCGGAACCCGTGTACCGGTATCGGATGCGTATCGGCGGAACCCAGCGGTATCGAGGGAGTGATCCTCATGGGATGGAAGCCAACCGGCGAGCCCACGGTGCGCAAGCAGCGCGACAAGTGGACGGTGCGCGTCGAGGGCATCGACACCGAGACCGGACGGGTGCGACCGCGTCAGATCGGGACGTTTCCGTCGCAGCGCGCCGCCCGGTCGGCGGCGTCGAAGGCGACGGCTTCGGGTGACTTGCCTCTTGCTCGGGGCACGCTGGCGTGGCTGCTCGATCGGTGGGTTGCGTCTCGGACGGATGTGTCGGCGAAGTCGAAGCTGCAATACGAGTGGGCGGCCGGTCACATCAAGGCCGGGCTCGGTCAGCTCAGCCTCGACAAGCTCGATCGCGACGACGTCGCCCGCTGGCTCGACTCGGTTGCCGCGGCCGGGAAGCTCTCAAAGCGGTCGTTGCAGATTTGTCGGATGGTGCTCCGGGCGGCGCTTGCCGACGCGGTCGAGGAAGGACTGATCCGCCGTTCGCCCGCAGCTCGGGTGGCGTTGCCGAAGGTCGTGGTGCGGGGGCCGGCGGCGAAGGAAGTCGACGCATGGGACGAGACCCAAGTCCGAGCATTCCTCTCTGCGGTGGCCGACCACCGCTGGGGCGGGCCGTTGCGGGTTGCGGTGCTCTACGGGTTGCGGCGCAGTGAGCTACTCGCGCTGCG
>JAYSTV010000141.1:0-4011 GCA_043719425.1 Acidimicrobiia bacterium
TCAGGCTCATGTCGCGATCCACCGCGCCACCAATGACCACGGTGTAGTCGTCGAGATTGGGATACGGCGGCACATCGCCCACATGGAGCACGGGAAAGCGATCGGTGAAGTACTGCCCGGGCGGGAGGCGCTCGGGGTCAATCCCCTTGGCGGCAAGGTCATCGCGGTTGCGCTGAAAGAAGCTCACCGAAGCAGTCTTTCAGCCTGCGGCAGCTAACCCGGCCTGCCCTCACAGGTCGATGCAAGTACCGTTTCGACCTGTGCAACTCGACACCATTCGCATTGGTCTCACGTTCGACGACGTCCTCCTCGTGCCGCAACGCTCCACGGTGCGCAGCCGCCAAAAGGTTTCGGTGGCCACGAAGCTGAGCCGCAACGTCGAGATCGCCATTCCGATCCTGGCGGCGAACATGGACACGGTGTGTGAGTGGGAGATGGCGTTGGCCATCGGTCGCCTCGGTGGGATCGGCATCATTCATCGGTTCCTGTCGATCGAGGAGCAGTCTGTGCAGATCGCCAAGGTCAAGAACGAGGGAGTGCTCGTCGGTGCCGCCGTGGGGACCGATCGCGACGCCATCGACCGAGCACGCGCCATGGTCGATGCCGGAGTCGACGCGCTGGTGCTCGACATCGCCCACGGCCACAGCGATCACGCCATCGAGACCGTACGCGCGCTTAAGAAAGCCTTCCCGTCGACCGATCTCATTGCCGGGAACGTCGCCACTCGCCTCGGCGCCGAAGATCTCGCGCGAGCCGGAGCCGATGCGATCAAGGTCGGCGTTGGACCCGGTGGCGTCTGCACCACGCGCATCGTTGCTGGCGTGGGAGTCCCGCAGCTCACGGCCGTGAACGACTGTGCCGGGCTCGACGTTCCGGTCATCGCCGATGGCGGGATTCGCACGAGTGGTGACATCGCCAAAGCTCTTGCCGCCGGGGCCCAGAGCGTAATGATCGGCTCGATGTTTGCCGGCACCACGGAGTCTCCCGGCGAGGTTGAACAGTCGCCCAATGGTTTGGTGAAGCGTGTGCGCGGCATGGCGTCGTTCGAGGCGCTGGAGCGTCGAGCTCATCGTGAAGGAACGGAGCTCGATGAGGAGTACCTCGAGCAGCGCGCTCCGGAAGGAGTGGAGGGCACAGTGGCGTACCGCGGTGCCGTCGGTCCGCTCGTGCAAAAGCTCCTGGCCGGTGTGCGCAGCTCCATGAGCTATTCCGACGCGCTCACGATTGCTGAGTTCCAAGCCAAGGCCCAGTTCGTGCGGATAACAAACGCCGGGCTAACCGAGAGCCACCCGCACGCCACCCGATGAGCTCGACAACCACCGCATCGACATTTGCTGATCTGTCGGAAGTCGAGCGCGCGGCCCTGGCCAAGAAGACCCTACGTGTGCTTATTTTTGGTCAGGCCATGGGCAGTGCCGGGTTCGGAAGTTCGGTTGCCGTTGGCGGTCTCATCATCAAGGACCTGCTTGGCGGGGACCGGTTTGCGGGAGCCGCCAGTGCCGTGACCACCATTGGCGGCGCGGCCGCCTCGCTGATCCTGGCGGGGATCATGGCGGCTCGCGGCCGTCGGCTCGGACTGGTCACCGGCTACGGCGTGGCAATGATCGGCGCGCTTATCGTTGTGCTTGGCGCCCAACATCGGAGCATTGTGGTGTTCCTCATCGGTTGCTTGCTCTTCGGCCAGGCGCAGGGAGCGAACCAGGCAGCCAGGTTCGCGGCGGCTGATCTGGCCCCGCCGGAACAGCGCGGTGAGTTCATCTCGAACCTCATGTTTGCGTCGACCTTTGGGGCCGTGCTCGGTCCGGTCTTCGTGGGACAGTCGCAGCGAGTGGGCACGGCGCTTGGTCTCTGGAAGTACACCGGCCCGTACCTCGTGGCCTTCGCCTTCTTTGCCGCCGCTGCGCTCAACACCTTCGCGCGCTTACGACCTGATCCACTCATCGTGGCCGGTGGTCTCGAGCCCGGTCGCGGGATCCGGCTGCCTCCGGTCTCCACGGCACTTCGCGTCGTCCGCAAGATCCCGAACGCGCGGCTGGCGATGGCGACGATCGTGGCCGGTCACACCGTGATGGTGGCCATCATGACGATGACACCCGTGCATATGAAAGACCACGGCCACTCGCTGACCCTCTCGGGCTTCGTGATCGGGCTTCATATCGCTGGCATGTATGCGCTGTCTCCGGTGATCGGACGGTGGAGCGACCGCATCGGCCGAGTGCCGGTGCTCCTCGCCGGTGGCGCCATCTTGTTCAGCGCCGGCGTGGTGGTGGCCGCTGCGGGCCATGCTCCCGAGTTGCTGTTTCTCGGCCTGTTTCTGCTCGGGCTCGGATGGAGTTGCACCATGGTCAGCGGCTCGGCCCTGTTGTCGGAGTCCGTTCCGGCGTCGAACCGGGTGGCCGTGCAGGGCACGTCGGATCTGATGATGGGACTGTTCGGGGCGGCCGCCGGCTTCGGCTCGGGCTTCATCAAGCGAGCCTTCGGCTTTCATGTGTTGGCCGAGGCGGGTGCCGTCGTCGCCGTCGCCTTGATCGTGGTCCTGTTCCGCTTCTTTCGTCTTCGCCAACCGGAAACGGCGACCGCTTAACCGACCGTCGTGGTCGGCGTTGCGATGGTGGTGGCCGTCTTCGCTGCGGCCGCGGCTTCGTCTCGGGCCGAGGCCACGAGCTGACGCACGAAGTCCGGCGGATCGAGGGCGTCGAGGGCGACGAAGTCTTCGTTCGCGCCGACAGGGTCGTTGAGGTCACGGAGGCGCAGGATCCCGCGGAACGCTCGGGCATCGGGGTAGATGGGCGCCACGGCCACGGCGTTGTCGAGACGTTCGCGTGCTCGCCCGATGAGTTCGGCACGCGGCGCGCTTTCGGCGGACTGGGCAACGATGCGCACCAGCCAACCGCCGTAGGCCATGGCCTCAGGGTTTTGCGGATCGATGGCCAGTACCGCGTCGTAACCCTTCAACGACGCGAGTGGTTCGGTCGACAGCTTCTGTCGGGCTGCCTCCAACAGTTTGTTGACCTCGGCGCTGCGGTCCCCTCCGGCGGCGTTGATCGAACCCGTGAGACCCTGCGACCCAACCCGCTCGCCGGCCATGCGAGCGACCGTGATGCCGGCACCGACAGCGGCGGCGACGGTGAGGCCGATGACGAGCGGCCGACGCCACTTGGCCCCCGCCCGAGCCGTGGTCGGGGCGGCGGGTGCATCACCG
The DNA here is from genome assembly GCA_043719425.1 of Acidimicrobiia bacterium. GTDB lineage: Bacteria > Actinomycetota > Acidimicrobiia > Acidimicrobiales > JANYDT01 > JANLQX01. The sequence continues at coordinate 3,203 of JAYSTV010000141.1, forward strand.
CGAATCGCGGCCGCGGCGCGAGCGGTGTAGTCGTCACGAAGCGCGGCGTAGTCGTGATCGTCGAGATCACCAGCGCCATGTTCGGCGTCGAGATCGCGCAACGACTGAAGTAGCGCGTCGCTCTCCTCAGCCATCACGAAGGTGGGAGCGGGGTCGAGAGAGCGGCGTCGACGAGGGCGCGGTCTTCGGCTGTCGACAGCGAGAGGCGTCGACGAGTCCGGCTGAAGACCCGAACCAACACGGCCGCGCCGAGGAGAAATGCGGCCACGGGGGCGATCCACACGATGGCGCCAACACCGGTGGCCGACGGTCGCAGCAACTCGCTCGTGCCGTAGCGGTCGACCAAGAAGGCCCGGATGTCTTCGTCGCGTTCGCCGGTCTCGACCTGCCGGGTGATCTCGGCATAGATAGCGCGAGCTCCGGCCGACTTCGACGCTCGAACCGACAGTCCCTGACAGACCGGGCACCGGATCTCCGACGCGATCCGGTCGGCGCGCGAGGTGATCGTTTCCGGCGCCGATCGACCTCGGCCGACGGCGAGGGCAATCACGAGCACGAGGATGGCGATACCGATCACGAGCAGCGCTCGACGTGACGCGCCCGCGCCCGTGTTTGGCTCAGCCCCGCTCATTTCGTGGGACCAGAACGCAACCGATCGAGCAGGCGATTGAGACCGGCTTGGGTGACCGTGCCGTTGACTTTGGCGGCCACGATTCCGTTGGGGTCGACGATGTATGTCTCCGGGGCCTTGAGCACGCCCCAGTCCACTGCGGATCGATCAGAATCGACCACCGGCCAACTGCCGCCGC
>JAYSTV010000142.1:0-4006 GCA_043719425.1 Acidimicrobiia bacterium
GTCCTTGGCCTTCCGGCGCTTCGAGTACGCGGCGTTCAGCTTGCCGTGGTCACCATGGCCGCCGCCGTCAGCCTGCAGAGCATCTACTTCGAGAACGAGATCCTGACCGATCAGACCGCCGGCTCTCCGGCCTATCTCAAGAACCCGACGTTCTTTGGGATCGACCTCGGCGTCGTTGGCAAGAACGGTCTGAACAGCAGCCTCAAATTCGCCATCTTTACCGTTCTCGTGCTCGTTGGGCTCTCCGTGCTCGTGGCCAACATTCGCCGGAGCGGGACCGGTCGGCGCTTCTTGGCGGTTCGTGCCAATGAGCGGGCTGCTGCGGCAGCCGGTGTCAACGTTATGCGCACGAAGCTTCTCGCCTTTGCCATAGCGTCGGCAATCGCCGGTATCTCGGGTGTGATGTTCGGCTATCAGGCCCGCCAGATCAGCTCGGCGAACTGGGTGTTCTTCCTGAGCCTTTCGGTCCTTGCCTTTGCCTACCTCGGTGGAATCACCTCGATCAACGGAGCCATGATCGGCGGCATCATCTTTGCCAACGGTCTGATAACAGCGGTGGCGAACCATCATTTCCACAACGCCATCAGCGTGGATCTCACCAGCATCATCGGCGGTGCCGCCCTCGTCTTTACGGCGATCCACAACCCTGGCGGCATCGCCCCCCGTCTCCAGCCAGCTTTTCAGTACCTCGGGAACTGGCTCCTCAAAGCGCGCGGCAAGGAATGGATCAAGGCCATTCGGACGGTCGGTCCGGGGGCAGCAATTGCCTCGATCCCGGTGGCGCTTTTACTCTGGAACAAGGCCGAGGAGTGGCGGAACTGGTTCCTGCTCCTCGTCCCTTTGAGTGGAATCTTTTTCAGAGGAATTTCGAAAGACCTGGTTGGATTCATCAAGCGGACGGTCAGTAAGGGCGAAGCCAGCCCACACGCAGCGCCGACTCATGCAGCACCGGCCCCGACCGTCACCGAGCAGGGAGCCTGATCCGAAATGACTGCGATCCTTGAAGCCAAAGGGCTCACCGTCACCTACGGCGGGCTCAATGCGAATGACGATGTCGATCTCGTTGTGCAGGCCGGCATGGTGTGTGGGCTGATCGGTCCGAACGGCGCCGGCAAGACCACGTTCATCGATGCCATCACCGGATTTACCCCGCCCACTCGCGGCAGCGTGCATTTCGACGGCCGCGACATCACGTCGTTGTCCCCGGCGCAGCGCGCCGACGCCGGCCTCACCCGCACCTTCCAGTCGCTCGAACTCTTCGACGACCTCACGGTGTGGGACAACATGCTCGTCCACGCCGAGCGACCCTCGTTCACGTCCTTTCTCACCGATCTCATCCGACCGAACCGGCGCCTCGCGGCGTCGGATCAGGCCGAGTGGGCGCTCGACATCATGGGCCTCACTGACCTGCGTGACCGGCTCACTCTCGATCTGTCGCATGGGCAGCGCAAACTCGTGAGCGTCGCCCGAGCGCTGGCGAGCCGCCCGAAGGTCGTCCTCCTCGACGAACCCGCCGCAGGCCTCGACACCGCCGAGTCACAGACGCTCGGTTCGCATCTCCGTGACTTCCTCACCAAAGACATCACGGTGTTCCTGATCGACCACGATATGGGCCTTGTGCTCAACGTGTGTGACTACATCTATGTGCTCGACTTCGGACGGATCATTGCCGAGGGTACGCCCGATCAGATTCGAACGAATCCCGCCGTGATTGGCGCGTACCTCGGCGTCGAGGCCGGCGAGCTCCAAGCCCAGGAAGGTGCCGCAGCAGCCGCCGCGGCAGGAAGGAACCACTGATGACCGCGGTCATGGCACCACCCGAGACGGCGATCCGAGTCACCGGCCTGGCTGCCGGTTACGGCGGTATTCCCGTCGTTCGCAACCTCGATCTTCACGTCGGCAAAGGCGAAGTCGTGGCCCTTCTCGGCCCGAATGGCGCCGGAAAAACGACGACCTTGCTGACCATTTCCGGGCTTCTTCGCCCGGTCAGCGGATCGGTTGAGGTTTTTGGCAGCGAAATCCCGCTGGGCAAACCGCACAAGATCGCCCGCAGTGGACTCGCCCACGTTGCCGAGGATCGTTCGCTCTTCTTCGACCTCACGGTTGCCGAAAACCTTCGCCTCGGACTGACCGGCCCGCGGGCGCAGCAAAAGGCTGCCATGGAGCGGGCGATGGAGCTTTTCCCGGCCCTGGCTCCTCTGCGCGGCCGGTTGTCGGGTCTGTTGTCGGGGGGCGAGCAGCAGATGCTGGCCATGGCCCGGGCCCTCGTGTCAGAACCGAAGGCTCTGCTCATCGACGAGATGAGTATGGGTCTGGCCCCGATCATCGTGGAGCGGATGATCCCGATCGTGCGTCGTATTGCCGACGAGACCGGGACCGCCGTGCTCATCGTCGAACAGCACGTGCACATGGCCCTGTCGATCGCCGACCGCGGCTACGTGTTGAACCACGGCGAACTGGTGCTGTCCGGCACAGCCGCTGAGCTTCTCGCCCGTCGCGATCTTCTCGAAGCGTCGTACCTCGGCGGCGAAGTCCATTAAGGACCCGTCGATGTGCTACAAGTAACTCATGACTTCTGTCGGAGTTCGAGAGTTACGGCAACGGGCCAGCGAGCTGCTTCGGCTCGTTGACCTCGGCGAGACGGTTGAGATAACCGATCGTGGTCGGCCAGTGGCCCTCCTGACCCCCCTGCCGGTTGGTTCGGCGCTCCAACAACTTCGGGGAGCCGGCGAAACCTCCGAACCAACCCTCGACCGGGCGACCTTGCCTGCCCCAGTCGTTCTCCCCGCCGGATTTGAGTCTCCCTCGGCGGTTCTCGCTCGACTGCGCAGCAACGAACGCTGATGACAGTGCATCTTTGGAGCTGCGCTGCTCCGCTTCGCTCCGCTGCTCGCAACACCAGCGATTTCCCCACGACCGTCCCGGCGTTATGACGGCAACGGCGGTGTACCTCGACTCGTCGGCGTTGGTAAAGCTCGCCGTTCACGAGGCCGAATCAGATGCGCTGCGAGCGCACCTTCGCCGGTCGAAGCGAACCTGGGTTTCCAGCGCCCTGGCGAGGACTGAGGTTCTTCGGGCCCTGCTTGCGTCCGGAGACGAGGCGGTGGCCGCCGGTCGAGGTGTGCTCGCCCGGTGTGAATTCGTGCGGATCAACGACGGGATTCTCAACGCTGCCGCCGTGCTCCTGCCCACGGAAGTGCGCTCGCTCGACGCAATTCACCTCGTTACGGCACAGCGAATACGCAACGACATTCGCGAGGTCATTACGTACGACGACCGAATGGCGGGCGCGGCGAGGTCCTTGGGGCTTCGGACCTCGGCACCGTGAGCAACGTGCTGCGGCGCGCCGTGTTAGCCGTGCTGGTGGCCGCCAGCGCGTTTTGCATCGCACCGGCGCAGGCCTCGGTGGTGGGTGCGCCCTGCAGCACCTCGGCGAAGCCCATACCCGACTCGATCTACACCGGCGGAAATGCGTGGGTCCTCGATGAGTACTGGCAGAGCTATGCGTTTCGGACGAAGGACGGTCGCTACCGGTTGCGACTCCGGAGCGGTGCGGTGTTGCCAGCCGCGTTCGACTCGATCGAGCAGTACTCGGGTCGTCTCTTTCACGTGGTGGTAGGAACCTGCCATGGCCTTATTGGAGTGAATGGCCGCATTGTTGTACCGTCGGTGGTTCGTTCGAATGCAGGCGGCCGACACTGGCTACGGGCTTCTCGACTCCTCGCTTCGGACGCTCCTGTCGAACCAATTCTCCGTTGATCTCGTCGGCCTCGGTGACGGCGGCCTGGCCCCGTACTCGTGGCTGGCGACCACTCAACAGGGCACGACCGAACACAACGCCACGGTGCTCGATGCGACTGGGCTACGGATCGACGTGAGCGCCACGACCGCCACCGAGGTCTGGTTCTACAACACCGTTATGCAGAGCTATCTTTCCGTTCTCGACAAGGCGGCCGGTACTTGTCGATACATCACCAAGCGTGGTCTGCAATCGGTCGTGGTCCTC
>JAYSTV010000143.1:0-3998 GCA_043719425.1 Acidimicrobiia bacterium
GGAGGAGTCGGTACGAACGCAGGAGTTCACACGCTGGCGTGATGAGGCCGGTTGCTTCGCCAAGGCGACCGTCGAGAGCGCTGGTCGTGTCTATCGATCCGAAACCGACAGACGCTCGGTACACGAGGATGCGGGCGTCGACCACCAGTTCGCTCACGAATCCTCGTTGCCCGTGAGCGTGCGCAGCGCTTCCAAGCCGACGGCCGAAAGTCCCCGGTAGTTCGAGGCGCGGTGCGAGTCCTCGACCATTTGCCGCCACTCCGAGAACGAACGAGCGCGCAACTGGGCGAGGATCGCCCCGGTGGCGAACGAATTGAGCGATTGGCCTTGCGCCTGTGCCGCCGAAGCGGCCAAATCGTGCAGTTCGTCGGGGACCCGCAACGTGATCTGGCGCATAGCATCACAGTAGCATCACAGTAGCATCACTCTTTGCATGCGCCGGTCCTGTAGGTCGTTGCCCCTGCGACGCGGCAAGCGTCCGGACCCCGAAATCCCCGCCCCGCCGGTAGAGTCGTGTCCCTCATGACAACGCCTCCGGCCATCCGCACGACTGTTCTCGATTCCGGCGTGACCGTCGTCTCCGAACTGATGCCGAGCGCGCTGTCGATCTGCACCGCGGTGTGGGTCGGGGTCGGCAGCCGCGACGAAACCCCCGAGCAGGCCGGTTGCTCGCACTTCCTCGAACACTTGGCGTTCAAGGGCACCGAGAATCGTTCGGCCCTTGAGCTGGCTCAATCGATCGACGAGGTGGGCGGCGAGATGAACGCCTTCACCACCAAAGAACACACCACGTACTACGTGCGCACCGTGGCCGAAGATGCCGAACTCGCCATGGAGATCCTGGGTGACATCCTCACCCGTCCGGCCTTGCGTGATGACGACGTGGCCTCGGAGAAGCAGGTCATCCTCGAAGAGATCGCCATGCGCGCGGATGAACCAGCCGACCTCGTGCACGACACGATCCACGAGTTGATCTTCGGTGACCATCCCCTCGGTCGCGACATCGCCGGTTCGCCCGACACGGTCAAGGGCCTTATGAGCGGCGATATCCGCACGTTCCTCGACGCCACGTATTCGCCCAACGAGATCGTCGTGGCGGCCGCCGGACTGGTGGACCACGATCAGCTGGTCCACGACGTGGAGAAACACCTCCAACGCCCCGCTTCGCCGGGCCCCACCACCCGCTCGCGACCGGCGGCTCCGGTTGGCCGGCTCGACGTTGTTTCCGACGACACCGAGCAGGTCCACCTCGTCGTTGCCCTCCCCGGGCTCGCCCGCAACGACGAGGATCGTTTCGCCGTTGGTCTCCTCGATCACGTGCTTGGCGGCGGCATGTCGAGCCGCCTGTTCCAGGAGATTCGTGAGAAGCGCGGCCTCGCGTACTCCGTGTATTCGTATCGCTCGGCCTATGCCGACGGCGGCTACCTCGGGGTCTATGCCGGCTGCGCGGCGGCTCGGCTTGTCGAAGTGGCCGATCTTGTCGCCGCCGAGTTCGATCGTCTGCGCGCTGATGGCATCACCGCCGACGAGTTGCGGCGGGCCAAGAGTTCGGTCCGCGGTTCCGTCGCTCTCGGCATGGAAGACAGCGGTTCGCGCATGTCGCGTATCGGTCGTTCGCAGCTGCTCCATGGCGAGATCCGGCCGATCGAAGACATCCTGCGCCAGACCGATGAGGTCACCCTGGCCGACGTGCGCAGCGTGATCGATCGTCTGCTGTCTTCGGCCCCGTGCGTGGCGCTCGTCGGACCGGTCGACGCCGACGTCCTTGTCGGTCACCCCCTCGTCGCGTAAGCCGATGCACGCGCCGCTGTCCGACTTCGCTCTCGACGCGCTGCCGTTCGACAACGCGTTCACCTCGGAGCTTCCGGCCGACGAGATCGTCGACGGGCCGCGTCGACAGGTACGTGGCGCCTTGTTCAGTCGGGTCCACCCCACGCCCACCGCCGGACCGGTCACCCTCGCTTGGTCGCCCGAGGTCGCGTTTGACCTCGGCATCGATGAGACAACCGCCCGCAGCGACGACTTCGCCTCCGTCTTCTCCGGCAATCGTGTGCCGAACGGAGCTGATCCTTTTGCCATGGTCTACGGGGGTCATCAGTTCGGCAACTGGGCCGGTCAGCTCGGCGATGGACGGGCCATGGCGATCGGCGAAGTGATCGACCGGAACGGGCAGCGCCAGACTCTGCAACTCAAGGGCGCGGGGCCCACGCCGTACTCCCGAACCGCCGACGGTCGCGCCGTCTTGCGCTCGTCGATTCGCGAGTTCCTGTGCAGCGAAGCGATGTTTCATCTCGGCGTGCCGACCACACGCGCCCTCAGTCTGGTGTCGACCGGCGACGGCGTGATGCGCGACATGCTCTACGACGGCCATCCGGCCGTTGAGCCCGGCGCGGTGGTGTGCCGCGTGGCGCCAAGTTTCGTCCGGTTCGGCAACTTCCAACTTCCGGCCTCCCGCGGCGAGATCGACGTCCTACGCGCACTTACGGACTTCACGATACGTCACGATTTTCCGCATCTCGTCGAACGACCGACCTTCGCGGAACAAGTGGTCGCCTTCTTCGCCGAGGTGTGCACGCGCACGGCTGATCTCGTGGTGCACTGGATGCGGGTCGGCTTCGTGCACGGTGTTCTCAACACCGACAACATGTCGATCCTCGGCCTCACCATTGACTACGGCCCCTACGGCTGGCTCGAAGACTTCGATCCGGGGTGGACACCGAATACCACCGACGCCGAGATGAAGCGCTACCGCTACGGGGCCCAGCCTCAGGTCGTGCACTGGAACCTTGTGCAGCTGGCGAATGCGTTGGTGCCGCTGATCGAAGATCCCGCTCCGCTCCAGGCCATCATCGACTCTTTCGCCGACGACTACGCGGCGAAGTATCGAACGATGATGGCCACCCGTCTCGGCTGGGGAGAGCATCGAAGTGGCGACGAGGAGCTCGTCCACGGACTCATGAAGCTCTTCGCTCGCACCGAAGTCGATCAGGTGATCTTTCACCGCAACCTCTCGCAGGTGCCGGTCGCATCAGATGCGCCCGACGACGCGCTCCTTCGCCCCCTCACCGATGCCTGGTACCAGCCGCACGATCTCGTCGATGGTCTGCGCGCTGACCTTCTCGCGTGGCTGCGTCGCTGGGGAGCACGGGCGGCGCAGAGCGATCTCGCACATGACGCACGCCGTCAAGCGATGGACGCCATCAATCCCCGCTTTGTCCTGCGAAACTATTTGGCCCAGGAGATCATCGACGCGGCCACCGCGGGCGACCCGGCGCCGATCACGGAACTACTCGACGTGCTGCGTCGTCCGTATCACGAGCAGCCGGGCCGTGAACGATTCGCGGCCAAGCGTCCGGAGTGGGCGCGCACCAAGGTCGGCTGCTCGATGCTGTCGTGCAGCAGCTGATCAGCGGCGAAGAAACTCGACCAGTCGTCGACGCCATTCCACGCTGCACCTATCCGCCTGCACGCTGACGAGTGCGGTCTGCTCGAGCCGTAGAACACCGTCGAGCGTCTCCAACATGGCCTTGTCCTCGGCCCCGATCGCCAGATCGAAACGAATGATCTCGTCGGCTGGGGTGGAAAAATCGTCGTTGCGCCACACAACAAACGTGAACAGCGATGTGACGTCGTCGATCGGTGTACTGAGCAACAACAAGATGTGTTCGAGACCGTTGCCGTAGCGAATCGTGCTGCGGACATGGAACGGTAGGGCGAAGCCGGTGCTCATCGCCCGCTCGACCACGCCGGCGCTCTGGCCGCTGGCCACCGCGCCGAGCGCGTCGTTGTTGGCCAAGACATCGTAGGAATACCCGAACCATCCACCGTCGAGATCAGTCAGTTCAACCTTCGGAACCTTGGTGTCCTGGGCTCGACCGAACGTGCCGACGTGCACATAGGGAAAGTGGGAGATGTCGAGGAAATTGTCGGTCATGCGGGTGGCGGATGTGGCCCAGCGTTCGACGGGTGTGTTGATTCGCCGAAAGCGCGGATCGTCG
>JAYSTV010000144.1:0-9701 GCA_043719425.1 Acidimicrobiia bacterium
TGGCCATCGAGCCCTGGCTTGGCAACAACAACCCGGTAGCGGCGCAACATCGAGGGGTGAGCCTACGGCGGAAGGGTTGCGGTCGGCGAACCGAGGCAACCGCTGGTCGGTCCCGGCCGCCGGTACGGTTGAGAACCGTGGCTCGCACTCCCCCAGCACCGCCCCCGGTGACCCCCGCCGGTTGGCGCCCGCCGACCACCGAATCACGCAACTCGCACACCATCCGCATGATCGTGGCCGTGGCCATTGCGTTGGCGGTGAGCGCCATCGTGCTGCTCGTGTTCTCCAACGTGGCGTCGAAGCGGCCGGACAAGGTCAACCTGGGCAACCGTCTCTTCGTCATGCGCCAGCTGGCCAAACGGACGGCGCAAGCGGTCGATGGCCCCCTGTTCTTCAACGATCTCGTGCGCGACGAGCGGCCTCTCCCCCTCGCCGTGGTGCTCCTGGGCGACGACGATTGGGCGGCGATGAACGCGCTCCCGCCGGGCCAACCGGCGAAGTGCGCTGTCGGTTGGGACGCAGCGCGCAAGGTGTTCGTGAACCCCTGCACCGACGACGTCTATGCCCCCGACGGCACCCGAGACGATGGCGGCGCGGCGCTCTCGCGGTACTCCGCCACCGCCGACGGCGACACCGACCGCCTCATCGTGGACCTCAACGTGGCCTACGCCGACACGCTCAAGACCAGGCCTCCGTCTTGATAGTCAAGAAGCTGGGGAGTCCAGGCCGGACTGTCCATGGGCGATATCGTTTGGAGAACCACAGAAACGGGCGGCACTCATATGACCGAAAATCAGAACGAGATTGGCGACATTTCGAGCACCGTCAAGAAGCTCGAGGACATGCTCCGGAGTCAAGCGCGCCTCCTCGAGGAGCTGCGACGAGAGGTTCTGAGGCTGTCTGCTGTGGAATCAGGTCCAGCGCACTCGTATACGGAGGAGCCAGCTGACCCAAAGGAGGACGCCAACCGAAGGGCCTTCTTGCGTAAGGCCATCGGAGTTGCGGCCGGCGCCGGGGTGGCGAGCGCTCTTGCAGGCGCACTCCCGGCTGCGGCAGCAAACGGCGACACGCTGGTTGTCGGGCAGAGCCGAACGGGGACATCACCGACCGAACTCGAAAATACGAACCCAGGCGTAGGCGATTTCGTTTCCGCACTGAAGGTAACGGGTCCTCCGGGCAAGATCGGTGTGATCGGCACCGCAACCGGAGCTGCCGGTGTGGGAATCCAAGGAGAATCAGCTCAAGGATATGGTCTTTACGGGTTCTCGTCTTCCGGATATGGGGTGTATGTTGGGGGAAACGGCCGCCTTGGAACGGTCGCCCACTCCCTTACTCCAGGGCGACCCACTGTTGGAACGTTCGCGATTGGCGACATCGTCAGAGACAGTGCTGGCACATTTTATTGCTGTATCGAGGCTGGCACGCCCGGGCTCTGGCGTGAAATTGCGGGTCCGTCGAGTGTCGGCGCCTTACACCTCATTTCCCCGCTTCGAGTGGCAAACACGTTTGATGGGACAGGTCTCAGTGCCGGAGCGATCGCACTCAACGGTCAGAAGTCTGTGACGATCACCTCGCCAATCATTCCTTCGACCGCAACAGCGGTAATAGGCAACGTCACTGCGTATTCGCCGTTCGCCTTTTCCTTTGGATATCCCTCAGGAGGGTACCTCGCAGTGAACGCGAACGGCGCTGGAGGCGGCGGAGTCGCCAACACTTTCCAGATAAACACCATCAGCAACGGGGCCCTGTTCATCTCACGACTCGCCGGCGGGAACGCTCTCCAGGTGAACTCCTACGGATCTGCGTCGCACGTCACGCTCGACATTCTCGGATACTGGGCATAGCGGTCGTCGGGCGGCCGCCTCAGTCAGACGACGCCTCGGGGTCGCGTGACCTGACCCGCGCGGTCTGTCAGGTCGCCGTACGATCTAGAGGTGCGAAGAGCTCCAGCAGGTCTCATGGTTCTCGGCGCAGCCGGAATCGTGCGCCTGTTGTCCGAGTACCAGGCCAGGTACCGCTCCCTGAAGCCGTACAGCGAGCTGATCGAGACGAAATGGTTCGTCGCATATCTCGTCTTCGCCGTTGGTAGTGCTCTGCTACTCGGCCTTCCGAGCCCACATATGTCGGTGCAGAGAGCTAGTGGGCTGGCTCTCGCATCCGTGTTCGCAACAACCCTTCTTTTTGCGGCGGTGACGCTGCTGTTTGGACCATGGCTGCTACCTCGGCCCGTAATTCTTGGCGCCCCTCTCCTTCTCGGTCCGTGGTACATCGCATGCACAATGATCAGCAAGATCGGTTGGAAGAACCGAAAAGCTCGCGAGCGAGTCCTGCTTATTGGTAGCGAAACCGACTCAGCAAAGCTTCAGTCTGAGCTGCTGCGCCACACTCGCCTGCCAGCATCCCTTGTCTGTTCGAGCGCTCCCGCCGATTTGACCGCCGCCGGGAGTCTCGAATCGATGGTCGATGCGGAAAGGGTAACGCTTATCGTTCTCAGCGAAGAGGCCCAGCGTAGTGATGACTTGGTCCAACAAGTGTCACTCAAACACCGACAAGGAGTCCGAGTTCGCTCCCTTCGCGGATTCTACGAAGGGTGGCTCGGGAAGCTTCCGACATCGGAATTGGTTCCGATGAACTTGATGCTCGACGTGGGAGAGATACACCGATCAGTCTTCCAGCGAACGAAGCGTATTCTCGATATCTTCTGCGCTCTCGTTGGCTTGCCAATAGTCGCTGCGGTGATTCCGATCGTTCGGTTGGGGAATTCCTTCAGCAACAAGGGACCCCTCTTCTTTGCTCAAGAACGAGTTGGATTGAATGGTCGTGTGTTTCGGATTTTCAAATTCCGCTCGATGATCGTCGAAGCCTCGACGCAGAACCCTGCGAATGCAGGTGTGTGGACGCAGCCTGGTGACATCCGAATCACCTCATTTGGCGGCTTCCTCCGGAGAACCCATCTGGATGAAATTCCTCAATTCTGGAACCTGCTCCGAGGAGATATCAGTCTCGTCGGTCCACGTCCGGAGCAGGTCCACTATGTCGAGAGTCTGACGGAGCGGCTTGATCACTACGACGTCCGCCATAGCGTGAGACCCGGTCTCACAGGTTGGGCACAGGTTTGCTATCCGTACGGCGCAACCGAAGACGACGCATCAGAGAAGCTCGAATATGAGCTGTTCTACCTCGCGAACCAATCGCTACTGCTGGACGCAACAATCATTGCGAGGACCGTCGCACACGTGTTTCTTCGAGGTGGCCGCTAGTTCGTTCGCGTTGGAGCCCCGGGACCAGTTATTACTCGTTTATCTTTCGAGAGAAGGTGCTCCATTCGTCGCAATATGCCCCAAGCGACGATCCCGCGACGGACGAACCAACGCTTAGCCGGAGCGTGCCGATCGGAAATGTAGGAATCGTAAAGTAGGCGGAGACCATCGGCTCTCTCGGCGACTTCTTTGCCGCTGTTGAGATTGATCGATTGACTGCCGAGGTGTTCGATGACGGCACTCCCAACATAAGCGATCTCCACATTCGCGCGCCGCAACTTCGCGCAGAAGGCGATATCGACGAACGCAATCTTGAATCGCTCATCGAGCATGCCGACCGTCTCCCAGATTTCGCGACGGAGCACGAAGGCCGTGGTACCAAGACTCTCGACGATGTGTGTGTCGTTATAGTTCAGCTTCAGGTTGTAGTAGCGCTCGGTGATCGGATTGCCTGGCCAGATCTTCTGAAGGTTCATCGCTTGGAGGACCATAACGGCGACACTCGGGAACGACCGAATGCAGTACTGCACCGAACCGTCCGGGTTCACGAGTTTCGGACCGCCTGCACCTACCCCCGGATGCGCGTCGAGGTAGTCGACGAGAATCTTGAACGCATTGTTCCGAAGCAACGTGTCACTGTTGAGGAGACAGGCGTAGCGTCCGTTGCACTCGGAGAGACCCCGGTTGTTGGTTTTCGCGTAGTGAAGGTTAACATCGTTGACCAGAACACGAATACCGGGGAACCCTCGCCGCAGTTGCTCGACGGTGTCGTCCGTCGACGCGTCGTCAACAACAACGATTTCGTAGGTGATTCCGCTGGTGTGGGCGATGATCGACTCCACGCAGGCTTGGGTGAGCGCAGAGGTCGAGTAGCTGGCGATGATGAGCGATAGATCTGGCCGGTCCTGAGTCATAGAGGAAACTAAGCTAGCGACATGGACGCTCCGACACTCGTCGCCCCCCACCTCGATCCTGTGCACGTGCCGGGCGAAGCCCCAGGATTCGGACTCGACGCTATGGCCGATGCCGTTCGATTCTTTCAAACCGAGGGTTATGTCGTTATGAGGCAGGTCGTCGACGCGCGGGTTCTTTCCAATGTTCTGGCAGCCTTCGATCGAGAAGTCAGGCCGTACGACAACTATGTCTATCGGCAAACCACGTGCAACCCCGAGAAACATAAGTTCAGCGAAGCCGGGTTCATGATGAACCCAATATTGAATATACAAGACCTGCGTTCGTCGGATTTTCGTGATTTTCGGTTAGCTTGTATGAATGCCTTTACCTCGGCAGGGATCCTGGAGTTTGCGGGATCGCTCCATGGGGAGTCGCCGAAGTTCGTCCAATCCATGTACTTCGAAGGAAATCCGGCAACCTGGGCTCATCAGGACACCTACTACCTCGATGCTCAAGATCTTCGATCGATGGTTGGTTCGTGGATCGCTGTGGAGGACATCGACGAAGGTGCTGGACGGTTCTACGTGTACCCAAAGAGTCACCTCGTGGACATGTTCCGAAACTCTGGAAAGTTCGACGTTGCGTTCAATCATCAGCGTTACAAGGACTTGGTCCTCGATGTCATACGAGAGAACGACCTACGGTGTGTGGCACCGTCACTTCAAGCAGGTGATGTCCTATTCTGGTCGTCGAAAACCATTCATGGAAGTCTGGAAACGACGCACCAAGGCGAATCACGCCGATCGATCACGGCCCATTTCATTCCCGAAAGCCACTCGTTCCTTCAACATCAAACGCGCAATCGACCGCTAAGTCTTTCCGTGCACAACGGTGTCTCGATTCACTCGCCGAAGTCCCAAGATGAAGCTGCCCGGCGCGCGCTGATGGCTCTCGAGACGAAGATGCCGAAGCAATTCCAGCTCGCGAAGAAGCTCGCGACGAAGCTTTCGATAGCGGTACGTTCTCGGCGCCCCGTTGTCTGACCAACCGCAACCCGGGTGTCGCGAACTCATTCGTGCCGACATCGAGGTCCACGCCTACTATTGGGGCCGGGAGGTCTCGAAGTCCGTGCCTCGAGAAGTTCTGGCGCGCCTTGTCAACCCGTACTTCCTCCCAGTCCTTCTCGTTCGCCTCGCACGCCTCGCGTACGAACACCGGGTTCGATCGGTCTCCCGGGTTTTGTCCATGGCGAACCGAGTGCTCTTCTCCCTGGAAGTAGCACCGCAGACCAAGATCGGGCCGGGGCTCTATCTGCCACACCCGGCGGGAACCGTGGTCGGCGCGGCGTCGCTTGGAGCGAACTGCATCGTCTACCAAAACGTCACAATCGGAGCGAGAACGGTTGACATTGGCTTTCACGGATCGAGCCGCCCAACTGTCGGGGACAACGTTGTTCTCGCGTCTGGATGTCGCGTGATCGGTCCAGTGCATATCGGAAACGGATCGGTCATCGGGGCAAATGCAGTTGTGACCTTCGACGTGCCAGCGGGATCGATGGTCTATCCTCCGCGTTCAGAAATGAAGTCGCCAACTATCGACACGAGTGAGCGTGAACATGGCGAGTGACTATGTGCTGATCACCGGTGGAGCAGGCTTTATCGGCTCTCGCGTTGGGTCGCAGCTGGCTGCCGCAGGCTCCCGGGTTGTTGCGCTCGACGCGCTACACCCTCAAGTACACCAACCGAACGGAAGGCCCAGGGACGTTCACGACGATGTCGAGTTGGTGTTGGCCGACGCTGCCGACTCGGCCGGATGGGACCGCTTCTTAAAGCTCTTCGGAACCCCGAATGCAATCGTCCACCTTGCCGCGGAGACCGGAACCGGCCAGTCGTTGCGGGAATCGACGCGGCATGCAATGGCCAACGTCGTCGGCACCACGGCGATGCTCGACGCGATCGTACGTACCGGCGACTATCCCGAGCACGTTGTATTGAGTTCTTCCCGGGCGGTGTACGGCGAAGGAGCATGGCTCGATGCCGGCGGCGCCACCGTGTACCCGCCCCCCCGGGGAGCGAAAGCACTCGCCTCGCAGCAGTGGGAACCAACGGACGGCTCTGGTCGAGTGCTCCAGCGACTCCCCCACCGAGCGGCGACCGTCGAACCGAGGCCAACCAATGTCTATGCGGCAACGAAGTTGGCTCAAGAACATATTCTGCAATCGTGGTGCTCGGCGTTCTCCGTCGACCTCTCTGTGCTTCGGTTTCAGAACGTGTTCGGCCCCGGGCAAGCCATTGGAAACTCTTATACCGGGGTTCTGACCTTCTTCGCCCGGTCAGCCTGCAACGGTCAGGCGCTCAACGTTTTCGAAGATGGCCACATTCTTCGCGACTTCGTGTTCGTCGACGACGTGGTCAACACCGTTTGTGCAGCTCTTCGCCGACGACCGCAGCGCGGGCTCCGCACACTCGACGTGGGTAGCGCCGAACCCACTGAACTCCTTACGGTGGCTCGCCAAATCGCCGCGTTGACTGGGTCTCCCGAGCCTTATGTTTCCGGTGACTACCGCCTTGGCGATGTCCGCGCCGCGGCCGCCGACGTCTCCGATGCCCTTGCCGAACTCGGATGGGCTCCGAGCATCACTCT
The DNA here is from genome assembly GCA_043719425.1 of Acidimicrobiia bacterium. Classification (GTDB taxonomy): domain Bacteria; phylum Actinomycetota; class Acidimicrobiia; order Acidimicrobiales; family JANYDT01; genus JANLQX01. The sequence continues at coordinate 6,798 of JAYSTV010000144.1, forward strand.
GAACGAAGGTCTTCGTCGCCTGGTCGATTGGGTTCGGGCTGAAATGACCGCCCTAGCGTGACGGTGGTTCCAGCGATCGAGCGGGACCGCCAAAGAGCGATCGGCACAACGTTGCTTTGGCCGGCGCTGGTCGGGGCTTCGCTTTGGTTCCCCGGTGTGGCAATCGTGAACCTTCCGGGATTCGGCCTCCAGCTCTCGCATCTCGCCTTGTTCGGCCTGCTTACGACGACCTACGGGGGGTTGTCCCGTCTTTCGGTCGCGCAAGTTGGCCTCATTGTCATTGCCGGGGCAGCGCCGGCTACTGGGCTTTTGATCGGTTCTGAGGTGTTCGCCGAGCGGTTGAAGTCCAGCATTGTCGACATTCTCGGTGTTGCAATCGGCGTGATCCTCGTGCTTGGCGGAAGTCGCACCGGGCATTGGGCGTCGTTCTGGAAGGGTTTCGTCTGGTGTGGTTTTGGAAACGCCGCCGTCGCGGTGATCCAGACCATTGGGTTCCGCCTCGGGACAGGAGCTGTCTACTTCCCAGTGAACAACGCCTCCTTTTCCCTTGTCGATCGAGGCTCGGCTCGCTTCCACCAACGTGCGCTGAATCTCTGCCCCGAGCCGTCGATCCTGGCGTCACTGTTTTTGTGCTTGTTGCTTGCTGCGTTGGTCCAGTTGCTCGTCCGGCCACGCCGATCCATCTATATGGTGGCTGCATCGGCCTGCCTTGGCCTACTCGCGACCGGCTCGCAATCGATCGTCGTTGCTCCGCTGGCGCTGGCCGGCGCTTGGGTCCTCGCTCGACGAATCAGGCGGCGCTCGTTGTTGTTGCCTCGAGACATCGGATTGGTCGTAGCCGTCCTCGTCGGGGTCACCGGGGCCGTCGCCTTGTTCCCGTCAGTTCTTACGTCCATCGGGAGGTTCGGTGACTCCGACGTCACGACGTCGTTCGGATCTCGAACTGCCGATCTCGAACTGTCCTTTCAAGCGTTTCTCGACCGTCCGCTCCTGGGGTACGGCGAGGGAAGTGTCAGTTCCGTTCTTACGAGCCGACGGAGTTCTGTCGGTCTCGACGAGAACGCGTCTGCTGCGTCCGGAGTGACGAGAGTGCTCGTAGAAAACGGTCTGATCGGCGCGTCGGCACTCGCCATAGTGTTCGGGAGTGTGTTGCTCGGCAGCGCTCGGATCCGTTCGGAAGCGAACGCCGTTAGTGGGGCTGTCGCGCTCGGCCTGGCCCTCTCGTTCGCCTTGTTCGTCGGCTACCGGAGTCTTGTGCACCCGTGGCTGGTGCTGGCAATCGCACTCGAACTCTTCGCCCTTCGGGATTCTGTCGATCCCGGGTTCGATCTACAGACAACGCCTCGAATCCAGCGGCGGACCGTATGCGCGTAGCGGTCATTGCGCTCTGTCCGCCTACGGGAGCGGTCGCAGATTTTGTGAACCAACTCGTTGGGGCGCCTCGCTACGACGACGTCGAAGTCGCCTTCGTCGGTCCAGATGACGTCGCTCCTGATCATCGCGACCGGGTGTCCGTTCCGTACTATGCGGGTCGCCCCCTACCAAATCGCACGTGGCTTCACGCGATTCGAGCAGTCCGTCGTCTACAGACTGACGTGGCCCTCCTCATGACACAAAACCCTCTGGCACTTCCGCTGGTCCTTGCCCTTCCCCGGCATGTGCCCTTCGCTCACTGGTTGCATGAACCTGAATTCCGCGGACAGGTTTCCCGAGTGAAGCAGGTGGGCTACTCGGTCGAAGCCTTCCTGCTTCGGCGGCGTTCTGACCTTGCCATCGTCAGCTGCCCCGATCTCGCTGTTTCGGCGCAACAACATGGTCTGCGCACATCGGTGGTCCAACTCCCGTTTCTCACGCCTTTCGAGGCTGTTGACACGCCATCCGACGCTGCCGGCGCACTCGTATACTTCGGGACTGTCGCAACTCACAAGGGGCTCGATGATCTTGCCGGCGCGCTTGAAGTCGTCGCCTCCAATGGAGAATGCCCTCCACTGTTCGTGTTTGGACCGGGCGACCTGGCTGCGGCAGCTCCGAACCTCGCGGATTTTGCCCGCCGTCGGCCCGAACTGATTCGGCGGGTCGAAGGATTCTTGCCCGCCCCCACCATCGCAGCTGCAGTTCGCGACGCACGGCTCGTCGTACTTCCCTATCGTTCAGGTACCGGGACGAATACCGTCCCCATCGCATTCCGATACGAAACACCGGTCCTCGCAACCAAAGTCGGCTGCTTTCCCGACCTCATTGCCGATGGAGTCACCGGTTGGTTGGCAAAGCCGTCGGATCCGGTCTCGCTAGCCCATTCGCTGACGCTTGCGCTGGCAGTTGCGGGAGCCGAGCGAAGCGAGATGCAGGTCGCGATCGGAGCGATGTACAGAAAGCGTTTCACTCCGGAGATCGTCGACGCCGCCGTAATGACTGCGTTGCGGGACCTGTTGCGAGACGCACCCCAACTTCAGAAGTAATTAAGAACCCAAGTAAGGGTTGGAGATGACCTGCTGCGCCCCAACTCGAGGATTGTTCCGAACGTCGTGGTCAAGCAGGTGAAGCAGGTAGATCTGGTCGATCCACTGCGCTCGCGAGAATACCCTTTTGTTCTTCAAGAAGCTTGACTTTTCGATCAGCCGAAGTGGATTTCGGTGATTGAACTCTTCTATCGCCAAGAGTTCTCCACAGCGAGTGTTGTGTTCAAATGCGTAGACGTCATCCAGGTACAGGGCAGTCATGGGGAGGAAGAGATTCGGACTGACCGATGAGAAGAGCGAGAGACAGTCGACAGTCGAGGAATAGTAGTCCACATCAACTACTGCATATCCGACCGGCATCTTTGGCGAAAGAGCACCGGCGAAATCTACGATTGATGAATCGATAGGACCAAGAATGAGGCGTGCGTTCTGTGGAAGAGACTTG
>JAYSTV010000145.1:0-3991 GCA_043719425.1 Acidimicrobiia bacterium
TGGGAAGAGACCTGGCTCGAACTCGCCGAAGAATCCCATGGCGAGTAGGAGCGAAGCAGCGCAGCGTCGGTGAGCAGAGCACACGGCGAGGAGTTCCGAGGTAGCGCGACGCCATCTCGACGTCATCGCGCTGGATCGACTCGACCGACTCCGGTCCTTCCACGGCGAGCACGGCCACGTGCACATCGCTGAGGAAGGCTTCGCGTTCGCTGATGGTCATCGATCCATTTGCGACGGTCGACTCTTTCAGAAAACGCGATCCACTTCTGCGCGTGGCGAAAGTCACGTTGCATCGCGACAGATCGGCGATATATCGTGAACGTATCGCAATGGCGTCCAGACGGGATGCTGAGAAACGGAGTCGTTCCCATGCGTGGATTTCATCCAACACACAACCACCAATCAGAAGGCCCCTCTCCGGAATCCGGGTCGCGAGGCCTGCGGCCACGCCGCGGCGGGCCCCACGGTCGCGGCGAACCGTTCGGCGACGAGCGTTTCGAGGGTCGCCGAGGCCCCGGCGGAAGAGGTGGCCCCGGTGGCCACCGTCCCCGCCGACATGATCACGACGATGAAGGCGGCGGTCCTCGCGGTCGCACCCGTCGGGGCGAAATTCGAACCGTCCTCCTGGCCATCCTCATCGAGGGGCCCGGCCATGGTTACGAGCTCATTCAGCGGATCGAGGAGAAGACACAGGGAGCGTGGAAGCCGAGCCCCGGCTCGGTGTACCCGACCCTGCAGCTTCTTGAGGACGAGGGTCTTGTCGCCGCCGTCACGAACGACGGCAAGCGTACGTATGAACTCACGGAGTCGGGTCGAGCCGAGGGGCAGCGTCGCATCGAGAGTCCTGACGAGAACCCGTGGACCCGAGACGGGCGAGGCCGATCACAGGCCGGCGCACTCTTCGAGTCGATGAAAGGACTGGTCATCGCCCTCAAGCAGGTGGCGAGCGCCGGCAATCCCGAGCAGATCGAAGCGGCGGCCGGGATCGTGAAGGACGCCCGAAAGAAGCTGTACCTGCTTCTCGCTGCCGACTAAGGCTCCGAAGCGGGACGGACCTCCTGTCCGGGGGGAACAACCGGACGGTGAGAGACTGTTCCGCTCCTTCGGGAGCCAGATCCCGTGGAATGCCCTGATGAGAAGCGTGACGACCGTCCGATGAGCCCCGATGAGCACTGACAAGTCCGAACACGACATCGTCGGCGAGGCCAGCCGTCGGCGTACGTTCGCCATCATCAGCCATCCCGACGCCGGTAAGACGACACTCACCGAGAAGTTCCTTCTCTACGCCGGTGCCGTCCAGGAGGCCGGTGCGGTGAAGGCCCGGTCTGACCGTCGTCGGGCCACATCGGACTGGATGGACATGGAGCAGCAGCGTGGCATCTCCATTACCTCGACCGTGTTGCAGTTCTCCTATCGCGATCACGTGATCAACCTGCTCGACACGCCGGGCCACCGCGACTTCTCCGAAGATACGTTTCGAGTCTTGGCCGCCGCCGATGCCGTGATCATGGTGCTCGATGCCGCCAAGGGGATCGAGCCGCAAACGCTCAAGTTGTTCGAGGTCTGCCGTTCGCGTCAGCTGCCGATCATCACGTTCATCAACAAGTTCGATCGGCCAGGGCTTGATCCGCTCGACCTGATCGACGAGATCGAGGACCGCATCAAGCTCCGCTGTACACCGGCCACGTGGCCGGTCGGTATCGCCGGTGACTTTCGCGGCGTGATCGAACGCAACACCGGACGATTCATCCGCTTCTCCCGGACGGCTCGCGGCGCGAAAATGGCGGAAGAACAGATCGTCGACCCGGCGCATGCGGCATCGGAAGAGGGGCCGGCCTGGCAGGCGGCACTCGAAGGCGCCGGACTCATGACCGAGATCGGCGCCGATGTCGATCAGAAGTCCTTTCTTGCTGGCGAGACAACGCCCACGTTCTTCGGATCGGCCATCACGAACTTCGGTATCCGTCAGCTTCTCGATGCCGTTGTTGACCTGGCGCCGTCGCCGACTCCACGTGACGATGTGGCCGGAGAGTTCCGTCCGCTCGACTCAACGTTCTCGGCGTTTGCCTTCAAGGTGCAGGCCAACATGAATCCGAACCATCGCGACCGGGTGGCGTTCGTTCGCGTGCAGTCGGGCTGCTTCGAGCGAGGTATGACGGTCACGCTCGGCCGCACCGGCAAACCGTTCACCACCAAATACGCGGCCACGGTCTTCGGTCAAGATCGCGACACCGTTGAGTTGGCCTATCCCGGTGACATCGTCGCCCTCGTGAACGCCACCGACGTGAACATCGGTGACTCGCTCTACGTCGACGAGCCGATCGTCTATCCATCGATTCCGACCTTTGCCCCCGAGTTGTTCGCCAGTGTTCGACCACGTGATGTGTCGAAGCAGAAGCAGTTCAAGAAGGGCCTCGAGCAACTCGGCGAAGAAGGGGTCGTGCAGGTCATGCACCGAGAGGGCGATCCCACTCCGGTTCTGGCCGCCGTCGGTCAGATGCAGTTCGAAGTGTTTGCCCACCGCCTGGCCAACGAGTTCAACGCACCGGTCGAGTTCGGGGCCACGCGCGAGCGCATTGCTCGTCTCACCGACAAAGAGTCGGCCGAAAAGATGAAGGGCACGCCGGGCCTCGAAGTGTTGATCGGCTCGAAGGGCCGTGTGCTGGCCTTGTTCGAGAGTGAGCGATGGCTCGAGCGGCAGATGGAAACCCATCCCGACTGGGTGTTGGACTCGATCCGCACCGGGCTGATGGACTGATCCGCGCGATGTAATGCGCGCATAGTCGTTTGACGTGGACTGGCTTCGGTCCTCTGTGGCGCTGCCTGTCAGGCGCCGATCTTCGTGCGGGCGAGGACCGGCAGCAACGCTGCTGCCACTTCTTCGGGGCGCTCTTCGTGGGCGAACAATCCCGCGCCGGGCACGACATGGAGATGAGCATTCGGGAACGAGGCAATCATTTCTCGCGCGTCGGCGACGGGGAAGAAGGCGTCTCGTTCGCCCCAGACAAGTTGGACCGGCACGGTGATCTGTCGATGAATGTCGCCGAGAGCGTGCACGTGACGCATGTCGAATGACCGCAGTATCCGGACCGCGGCATCGCGCCGCTCACGCGACGTGTGCAGCGGCCGGAGGAAAAACTCGTCGAACTCGCCATCGAGGAGCGACGCGTCGGCGAATGCAGCTCCGAGCACGAGCTTGTTGCGTCGAAGGCGCGGCTTCCCGGCGACCCAGCCAAGGCCGCGGCCGTAGCCGGGAAGGTGGCGCGTCGCGATGAACGAGCGGAATCGCCATCGGACTCGTAGCGGTTCGGTGTCGATGAGGCCGAGCGCTCGCAGACGGGTGTCACCGGCCATGGCGTGGCGAGCGATGAGACCACCGCTGTCGTGACCGACCATGGCCACATCGTCGAAGCCGAGAAGGTCAACCACTCGACGCACGGCGGCGATGTGCCCGTCGATGCCAAGCGGTGTGTCTTTGCTAAACCGACTCGATCCGACCCCGACTGGGTCAATCACATGGCACGTCAGATGGTCAGCCAGATACGGCAGCAGGCAACGGAACGTCGCTCCGCTCACAGGCCATCCGGGAATGAAGAGCACGTCGGGCCCGGTTCCGACTCGGCGGTAGGCCACTTCGCCGGCGCCGACATCGAGGAAGCGCTCAGGCACGCGGCGGAAGAGTTCAGCGGCGCCGTGTGCGTTGAGGCTCATGCGGCCACCCGCCCGTCGTTGTTGCGTGGTTCGATCATCGGTTGCTCCTTCGGCTTGGAGTGGTTCATTTGTAGTGATCGCTGCGAAACTGTAATCGCAGTGATCACTACAGTCAAGGGAAGGATGGGCCACCGACACACGAAAGAGGAAATTCTCGAGGGCGCCCTCGCTTTGGCATTTACCGATGGGCTCGGGCGGCTGACCTTTGGTCGCGTCGCCAAGCACCTCGGCATCAGCGACCGAATCGTCGTTTACTACTTCCCCAATAAGGACGATCTCG
>JAYSTV010000146.1:0-9680 GCA_043719425.1 Acidimicrobiia bacterium
GACCGGGTGACGTTGGGCACGGCGGCCACAGACGGAACGTCAAGACCCGGGCGCCTAGCCTTGCTGACCCTGTGGCACGCATCCTGGTAACCGAATCCATCGCCGACGGGGGCCTTGAGCGGCTCCGCAAGGCCGGGCACACTGTCGACGTCCGCGAGGGCCTGTCGCCCGCCGAACTGAACGTCGCCGTCGTTGGTGCTCATGCGCTGATCATTCGTTCGGGCACCAAAGTCACGGCCGAAATGCTCGAGCACGCCGATGTGCTCGCCGTGGTCGGTCGCGCGGGTATCGGTCTCGACAACGTCGATGTTCCGGCGGCGACCCGTCGTGGCGTGATGGTGGTGAACGCACCGCAGTCCAACGTCGTTTCCGCCGCTGAGCAAGCGATGGCGTTATTGCTGGCCTGCGCTCGCAACGTGCCCCAGGCTCACAGCGCATTGAAGAACGGCAAGTGGGAGCGGACCAAGTGGGAAGGGGTGGAGCTCCACGGCAAGACGGTGTCGATCATCGGCCTCGGCCGCGTCGGTGCGTTGGTGGCCGAGCGGTGCGCGGCGTTCGGCATGCGAATCATTGCCTTCGATCCGTTCATCTCCCACGATCGGGCGGCGACGCTCGGTGCCGAGCTGTTGCCCCTCGAAGACTGCGTCCGCCAGAGCGACTTCATGTCGGTCCACCTGCCCAAGACGAAGGAGACCAACGGCATCATCGGAGCGGCGATGCTGAAGTTGGCCAAGAGCGATCTGCGCATCATCAACACGGCCCGCGGTGGCATCGTGGATGAAACCGCACTGTTCGACGCGCTCTCCGCGGGCCAGATTGCCGGTGCCGGTCTCGACGTTTTCGCCGAAGAGCCGTGTACCGATTCCCCACTGTTCACCTTGCCCAACGTGGTTGTCACCCCACACCTCGGGGCCAGCACCCGTGAGGCGCAGGACAAGGCCGGCGACACGATCGCCGACATGGTTCAACTGGCCCTTGCTGGCGACTTTGTGCCGTTTGCCGTCAACGTCGATGCGGCGGCGGCGAGCGAAACGATTCGTCCGTACCTCCCGCTGGCCGAGCGACTCGGACTTCTCGTCGCGGGTTTGTGCGGTGGCACCCCGTCGGAATTGGCGATCACGTTTGCCGGTCAGATCGCGGACTACGACACGCGCATTCTTCGCCTCGCCGTTCTCAAAGGACTGCTGGGCGCCGTGCACGACGATCAGGTGACCTACGTGAACGCGCCACAACTCGCCGAAGAGCGTGGGCTCAGCGTGACCGAGGCCAAGAGCTCGCTCTCGCTCGACTACCGCTCGAAGATCGAATTGCGTACGTCTTGCGGCCACTCGCTGGCGGGCACGATTGCCGGCCTGCGGATGGAGCCCCGCATCGTGATGGTCGACGATCACACGGTCGAGGTGCCGCCGTCACGTCACCTGCTGGTCGTTCGCAACGATGACCGACCGGGCATGATCGGTGCCGTTGGCGTGACCATGGCCAAGCATGCGGTGAACATTTCGAACATGGCCCTCGGTCGTTCGTCGACCGGGGGAAGCGCGCTCATGATCCTCGACACCGACGATGCCGTTCCGGTCGCCGCGTTGGCCGAGCTCCGGTCCGTCGACGGGATCCTCGGGGTGGATCCGATCGACGAAGATCTGCGCGCATAGTGCACAGCGCGTAGTGGGAGAAGCGCATGCCGTTGGCTTCGCGGACTCTCAGAGTCCGGGCGGAGCTAGTGGGAGAAGCGAGTGCCGTTGGCGTCACGCACTCGCGCGGCCATGGTGGCGAGGAGCTTCATCCCGAAGCCGGGGATGTCGGCGAGGGCGGTCGAGAACTGTGACGGGCCGAGGACGAGCAGCGTGGAGTCCGTGAGGGCGGTGACCGTGGCCGAGCGGGGACGCTTGTCGATCGGCGCGAATTCGCCGAAGTGCGTGCCGGGACCAAGCGTTGTTACGAGCTGGCCGTCGATCTCGACCTTGAGCGAACCATCGTGAACGATGTAGCACTCAAAGCCGGTTGAGCCCTGCTTCACAACCACCTTGCCGGCGCTTACATCGACCTCGTCGCACAGGCGAGCGAGTTCCTTGAGTTCCTTGTTCGAGCACCCCGAGAACAGGGGTACAGAAGCGAGATGGGCGAGTTTGTCGAGCTTGGGGGCTTTGGACACGGCGGTTCCTCCGTCGAAGATTTCGGACGGCCGCTATCATGGCGCAGTTCGCTCGGTATTTCCTGTTTCGGCGACTGGAGCGGTTCGGCCGAGTGGTGATTGACGCGTCGACAGCCATCAGCGAGGCTCTCCGTCACCATCGATTAGGAGATACCCATGACCCGAGCATCATTTGGCAAGCGATTCCTAGCGGCACTGATCGACGGCATCATCGTCGGTGTTGTCGGCACCATCCTTCTCAAGATCGTGGGGGCCCAAGCGGGTCAGGCGATCTCCACTGCCGTCGGGCTTGCGTATTACATCTACTTCGAGGGCGGGCAGGGGGCCACGCTGGGCAAGAAGGCGCTGGGGCTGAAGGTGATTTCGACGTCGGGTACCTCACCCATCGGCTACGGCAGTGCCGCCGTGCGGTATGTCGGTCGCATTGTGTCGGCCATTCCGTTGGGCCTTGGGTACTTCTGGATGCTGTGGGACAAGGACAAGCAGACGTGGCACGACAAGATGGCGAGCACCTACGTCGTCGAGGCCTAAGCGGGTCAGCCGTGGCGTCGCATCCAGCGGTGCAGGCGCACGGCAAGACCAAGTCCGATCACGGTGAGCGTGAGCGAGACCGCATGCGCGGTCCGGTAGCCGGCGGCGATGGCCGACCTGGCTGCCGCGCTCACCGGTGAGGCGTCGCTGCCTTTGAGTAGCGGGCGAATCTCTTCAAGGTCGCCAATGCGATGGCGGATCACTCCGAACAGCACCCCGCTCACCGCGGCGATGCCGACCGTCGAGCCGAGGTTGCGAAGGAACTGATGGGCCGCGCTCGTTCGTCCCATCTCGCCGGTGGGTGATGATCGCTGCAACAACGTGAGGCCGGCATTGGTCACGGCACCAACACCGGCACCCTGGAGGAGCGACATCGCCGCCACAAGGGCGACAGGCGTCGTCGTGGAGTACGTGAGTAATCCGACAATGAGTGGCGGAATGGCGATCACGAAACCGGCGATCATCACCGACGTGTTCGTGACGCGATCGAGGATTCGACTCACGGCGATCGACGCCAGCGTCCAGCCGAAGGCCATGAACGTGACGGAGAACGCGGCGATCTCGCGTGAACGCCCGAGCGCGCCGGTCACGAAGAGCGGGACATAGCCCTCCACAGCCAACCCGCCGGCGAACAACATGAACACGGCCATGTTGATTGCTCCGAAGGGCCAACCGGTGAGCTGGCGCCTCGCCAGGATCGGCGACGCCGCGCGGCCCGCATGACGCCAGTACAGCGCGCCGACGATGAGCGCGAGGCCGATCGGCACGACCGCGCGTCGATCAAGTTCGGTGGCGCCAACGAGGAGCAGCGTGAGGAACGAGCCGAGCAGCAGGAGCCCGCGCACGTCGAAGGTCATCTTGGCGGCGCCGGGTTGACGACCCGGGAGACGGTTCCAGCCGATGAACATGGCGAACAGCGTGAGGGGAACGTTCACCGCGAACACGGCGCGCCATCCGAGCGGCGTGCGCACAAGGGCGGCGGCCAGGGCTGGACCGGCGAAGGACATCACGCCCCAGACAGTCGAGTTGGCGGCGAACGCGCGACTGCGGAGGTTCTCGGGAAACGTCACCCCAACAGCGGCGAGAGCGACGGCCACAACCAGGCCTCCACCGATCCCCTGGAACGTTCGGGCGATGACGAGCGTCGCCATCGTTGGTGCAACCGCGCAGGCGATACTCGCCAACAAGAAGCTGACGAGCGTGAATCGGTAGACCCGACGCAGACCGAGTCCGTCGATGAGTGGACCGGAGGCGAGGGCGGCGACGGTGAGGGTCAGACTGAAGGCGGTAAAGACCCACGGGAGCAGGCGCACCCGTCCAAGGTCACCGGCAATCGTGCTCTGTACGGCAGTCACGCCGAGGCCGTCGAAGGCGGCCAGCGAGATCGCCGTGAGCGTCGAGATAGTGATCGACCGGTACTCCGGCGACAGCACCGATCGCGAGATCGGAGGCGTGTCGGTCACGTGGGAACGATGGCGAGTTCGCGCTCTAAGACGGCGGCGACGCCATCGTCGTCGTTGGACGTCGTGACTTCGTTGGCGGCTTGTTTGGCCAGCGGATGGGCGTTGGCCATGGCGACGCCGTGGCCGGCCCAGGCCAGCATGTCGATGTCGTTGGGCATGTCGCCGAACGCAATCACGTCGTCGGCCGTGGCGTTGTAGCGATGGGCGATTCGCGACAGTGCGTCGGCCTTGGTTACGCCGTACGGCATCAGTTCCACGAGCGTGTTCGGTCCGAGGTCGTCGCCCATCGACCCGAACGTCACGGTCGCATTGTCGCCGATGAGATCAGTAAGTTCACGTAGGAGATCCATGCTCATATCGGGATGACGGAACATGACCTTGGTGAGCTGCCCCTGGAGAAGCTCTTCGAGGGTGGCCACTTTCACCTCGCGGCCGTGAAGGAAGGCCGACGTGTAGCCCGGCACGTGGCCAAAGCCCGACGGTCCGTCAACGGCAAAGCTGGCATCGGGAAGTATTGCTCGGACCGCGTTCGCCGCGGCGAGGGACGCGGCCTCGGTGTGCAGGCGCTGATCGACCACCTTCTCGTCGGTGAGATCGATCACGAGAGCCCCATTGGAACAGACCGCGAGACCGCGGTGTCCCGTCATCTCGGCGATGGGGTGGACCCAGCGCGGCGGGCGGCCGGTAGCCAACACGAAGGTGGAACCGGCATCGACCACCGCGTTGAGCGCGGCCTTGGTTCGCTCCGAGAGCACTCCGTCGGAACGAATCAGAGTGCCATCGATGTCCGAGGCGACGAGGCGGAAACGCACAGCCGTTGAGGGTAGACGCTTACTCCACGGGGATTTGTTCGGGCGGCGTCCACTCGCGACAGATCTTGACGGTCTGCGCCTTGGCCAGGGGCTCACCGGTAAGGCCACACTGCTTGCCCGCCGATGTGGTCCGGAAGTAGGCACAGTCGTGGCACACGCCAAACGATTGTTGGTCGTTGTGGCGTTGCAGGGCAACGAGCAGGGTCGAGAGCTGATTCCCGAGTTCGGACGGGTCCAGGTGGGATTCCGTGAGAGCGTTGTGGAGCCGTTGCGACCACGCGCCCGCAACGATCTTTTCGCCGCTCTTCGTGAGCCGGAGATGGATGCGGCGGCCGTGCTCGTCGTCGGCGTGCTTCGTCAGGAGTCCGTCACGTTCCAACACGGCGATGGTCTGTGACACCGTGCCGCGGGTGATGCCGAGATACTCGGCCACAGCAACGGGGAGATCGCTGTAGTTGTTGGCCTGGGCGAGGTAGGCGAGCACCTGCAGCTGCACGGGAAGAAGGCCGTGACGGGCCGCATCGTCGCGCACCGCCTGCTGCACAAGTGCGCCCAGTCGCTCAAGGAGTTGGGCAGATCGAGCCATGTCTCAATGTATCGCCTCGATGCACACTTGACAACAGAATGTATCGAGTCGATATTATCAACGCATCGACTCGATGCATCAAACAAGGAGTTCCTCTCGTGATTTCTGCAACGTTCTTTCACGCCGGTTGCCCGGTCTGCGTATCCGCCGAGCAGCAGTTCGTCGGCGCCCTCGATCCAACGCGCTACTCCGTCGAGGTCGTCCATCTCGGTGAACAGCCGCTGCGGGTCGAGGAGGCCGAGCGAGCCGGGGTCAGTTCGGTGCCTGCTCTCGTTATCGACGGGCTGGCCTTCCACATCAATTTCGGCGCCGCCATGGTCGACGTGCGGGGGACCGCATGATGCGGCGCTCTCTGCGCGCCGTGATGATCGGCGTCGTGATCGGCGGAGCGATCGCCATATCGTCGCTGTCGTCACTTCCATCCTCGACGGCCTCGACGGCCTCGGCGGCCTCGACGGGCGGTTTCGCATCGAAATCGGCGAAGGCTGTTGCTCCGTCGTTCGACGTGGTGCAAACCAAGATCAGCATCGATGGCAACGTGTGGCATGCCCACTGGGTCGTGCTCGGACCTGACGACGCGTGCGGCAAGGGCTCGCTCAAGGTGCTCGACATTCCCGAAGGGGCCAAGCCCAAGGTTCCCAAGACCTGGCCGGGACTGCCGATTCTGTTGGACAGCACCGGTTGGTCGCCCCGTTTGGAGGCGAACGCGATCGAGATTCGGGTCCCGTTCGATGACATCAGCGCAGTGGCTTCGGCGAGCTTCGACGGCGTGACCGCTGGCCTCCGCGTGAACCAGAGCGTGCACAGCCCGTTGCTTTGCGTCGTCGACGTCTTCAAGATCGCGTCGGGCGACCTCAGTCTTCCGGGGAAGCTCGGCCGCTGAGTTCGTGAATTCGGCGGAACTCCTACGCGTCGGCTGACGAGACGGCGCTGGGGGTCGCGAACTCGCGGAAGGCGGCGAGGGCCCGGGGGCCGTAAACGGTCCCCGGGCCACCGTTCATCACGATGGCAACGCCGATCGTCTCGGCCACTTCGGCTTCTGACGCGCCCTCGCGCGCTGCGCCGCGGGCGTGGGCGGCAATGCAGCCGTCGCACTGTTTCGTGATCGAGATGGCAAGGGCCATGAGCTCTTTGTGTTTGGCGCTGACCTCTCCGGTCTTCATGGCGGCGGCGTGCAGCTCGCCGAAGCCTCGCATCACGTCGGGAATGTCTTCGCGCAGCGCTCGGGCGGGCGCACGAAGTTCGTCTTGGATCTTGCGGGCGGATTCCATGGCCGGAACGGTATCGGTTGGCGCGGCAATTCGGCTCGTCGTCGCGTTGCGGCGATACCCTGGCATCGCATGCGGCTTTCCCTCGACACGGTTCGCGTCTTCATCCATGTGCTGGCGGCCACCGTCTGGGTGGGCGGACAGATTGTCATCGGCGGACTCCTGCCGACGGTGCGCCAACTTGGTCCGACGGCGCCGCGCGAGATCGCCAGGCGGTTCGCGATGTTCGCGTGGCCGGCCTACGGCGTGCTCCTGTTCACGGGCATCTGGAACGCGTTGGCGATCGACTTCGAGGCGTATCCGGCGTCATCAAAGTGGTGGTTCGGTTTCAAGATGACGTGCTTTCTGATCACCGGGTCGGGCGCGGCGTTGCACTCGTTGGTCAAGAAGAAGTGGGCCCTGGCTCTCGGCGGAGCAGCGGCGTCGCTGGGCGCGATCGGAACCCTGCTCGGCGCCGTCGCCTTCACCCGCTGACCGACTTTTCCGAGGCTCTGCCGGCGCTGCGGCGCGTTCGCCGCGCAGATCGGCCCCGTCTCCGCTCACATCGATCGCTTCTCCGCGCAGATCAAGCCAATCTTGGGCGTTCGCGACGTTTTGGCGCTCATCTGCGCGCCGTGGTCGCCGACCTGCGTGCACAGCGGTCGGGAGGTGCGCGCGCGAAACATGGGATTGCGACACGTCGTCCGTAGACTGAGCACGACGTGGAACGTTGTTCCGATCAGCGGAACACTTGAGAGGTTGAGTCATGGATTTCGAGCTGTCCGACGAGCATCAGATGTTCCAGAAGACGATGCGGGACTTCGTCGATCGGGAGATCCGACCGGTTGCCCGTGACTGGGAGCACGAGGGCCGCTATCCCACCGAGATCGTCGAGAAGATGAAGCAACTCGGCCTCTTCGGTATCACCATCCCCGGCACCTACGGCGGCATGGACGCCGATCTCGTCACCATGGCCATCATGTTCGAAGAGATTTCGAAGGGCTGGATGGGCATCGCTGGCATCCTTGGCAGCCACTCGCTTGCCTGCAAGATGATCGTCAGTCATGGCACCGAGGAGCAGAAGTTGCGGTGGCTTCCCGAACTGGCGACGGGAGCGCGTCGCACGTGTATCGCGTTGACGGAACCGAACGCCGGAACCGACTTGCAACGTATACGTACGACTGCGAAGAAGGTCGACGGTGGCTACATTCTCAACGGCACGAAGATGTGGATCACCAACGCGCGCTACGCGAACCCGATGCCGGTGCTGTGCAAGACCGATCCCGCGGCGACGCCCCCGCACAAGGGCATGAGCATGCTGATGGTCGAGCAGGGTTCACCTGGGATGACGGTCACCAAGGACATCGGCAAGCTCGGCTACAAGGGCACGGAGAGCTGTGAAGTGGTGTTCGAGGACTGCTTCGTCCCCGACGATTGTTTGCTCGGTGGCTACGAAGGTCGCGGCATGCAGATGGCACTCGGCGCGTTGGAGGTCGGGCGGGTGAACATCGCCGCTCGTTCCGTCGGCATTGCTCAGGCGGCACTCGATCAGGCGCTTCGCTATACGAAAGATCGCGAGGCGTTTGGGCAGTCGATCAACAACTTCCAAGCTGTGCAGATGAAGCTCGGCGACATGGCCACCCAGGTGCAGGCGGCGCGTCTCCTCACGTGGTGGGCGGCTTGGCGTTCCGACAAAGGTATGCGCGCAGACATGGAGTCGGGTATGGCCAAGTTGTTCGCGTCGGAGGTTGCCATCACGTGCTCACTCGACTCGATGCGGCTTCACGGCGGCTACGGCTACTCGACGGAGTTCGAGGTCGAGCGCCTCTACCGCGACGCTCCTCTCATGGCCATAGGCGAAGGCATGAACGACATTCTGAAGACCGTCATCGCCAAGGCGCTGATCGCCGAGCTGCACTAAGCGTCCCGTTGAGCGCTATCGCAACGTTCGGGCGGGGGTGAACTCGGGGACGCGTTCGCCGATGCCGAGTGAAGAACCGAGCCGAGCTCGTGGCCCGCCTCGTCGGTCGCGAAAACCCAATCCTGACCGCCGTGTCATCAGGCTGAGTCGTCAGCTGAGGTCGATGGCGGCGAGCGCTGCCGCGATGGCGGAGTCTTGCGATGGGCGGCGACCCCATAGCGAGAGGAGGAGGTCGGAGCATGCACCCACGATGGAGAGCGGCGCGCCTGCGGCATCGGGGAACATCGTGTCGGTCCACGAGCTGTCGGTGGCGACGAGGTGTATCGGCGGTGGGGCTGGATGATCAGCGCGCAGATCATGCATGACGTCGACGAACTCAATGAGTCCCAGCTCGGCCGTTGCTCGATCGATGTCGAACGGGACGTTCGCCGCATTGCGCCCGTCGAGAGTGCCTTCGGCGGCGTCGGCCAACGAGCGCGACTCCGAGCCGATCTGCGTCACCATCAACGAAGTGTCCATCAGCCGATCTCGATACCGAAGCCGAGGACGAGGCCGGCTAGCGTGGCCGACGAAAAGCGGGCACCGCGAAGCTTGGCGGTCGTCGGGTCGATGATGAACCCGAAGGCAGTTCGGAAATCAGCGGTCGTCAGGTTCGTTCGGGCGAACGTTGCTCGCGAGAGGTCCGTGTCGGCGAACACCGCGCCCGTGAGATCGGCTTCCATGAACTCGGCTTCGAGCGCTCGACACTCCTCCACGTGAATTGCCCCGAGGCGCGCCCGTGAGAAGTTCACGTAGCTGAGGTCGCATCGGGTGAACGTGTTCGGCGAGGTGGCCGTGTAGGCGCTCCACAACGCGACGGAAAAGTCGGCGCCCGTCAAACGACAATCCTGGAAACTCGAGTCGCGGATCGTGCAGTCCGTCCACTTCGACAGGGAGAGATCACTGGCGATAAATCGGCAAGCGTCGAA
>JAYSTV010000147.1:0-1631 GCA_043719425.1 Acidimicrobiia bacterium
CTCATTGCGGATCGCAACGGTCATTCGGGCTGGTTCGTAAGCAACAAGCAAGCGATCCGCAATGCATCGGGGGACATCGTGGGTGTGGCGGTACTGTCCGTCGATCTCCGACGACGTCAGGAGGACCGCGTTGACGTCGATGCATTCGCGGCGGTCATGGCGTTGGCCCCAGAGCATCTGAAGCGCACGGTGGAGGTTGCCGAACTGGCTGCGGCCGCCGGTCTTTCAGCCACTCAGCTTGAGCGGCGGATGCGGCGAGCGCTTGGGTTGTCGCCTCGGCAGTATCTGCTGCGCACCCGTGTTGACGAAGCGACGCGGCGGCTGGCAACGACCGACGAAGCGCTCGCTGATATCGCTCACGCATGCGGTTGGTACGACCAGAGCGCGTTCACCCGGCAGTTCACCCGCGTCGCGGGCTGCACACCGGGCGAGTACCGCCACCGTCACCACATGCGCTAGACGGTCGGGTTTTTGGGTTGTACGACGTGCTCGTGAATCTCCTCGGTCAAATGTTGGATGGCCTTCACGATGTTGTTCGCTTCAACATTGGTGGCGTAGTCGTGGGCGGCCAGCTCTGACGAGATCTGGTCTTCGCGTTTGGCTGCGATCAACAGGATTGCACCCTGCATGGCAGCCAGGCACGACAGGATCAGGTTGAGCAGAATGAACGGATACTTGTCGAAGCCCACGTTGCGATTTCCGAGCATCCACCCGAAGAGGAAGATGAGTGCGCTGAACACGAAGCCCCACGATCCCATGCCGTTGCGCAGCTTGTCGGCGGCGCGTTCGCCCCGGGTGAGTCGGTCGCCAGATCTGACGCCGGGGTGATGATGCCATTGCGGCAATCGAAGGTGCTGCCGCATCTCGTCGTCAGGTATGGATTCGCCATGAGGAGTCATACGGCGCAGGATAACGACTGAAAGTTCACGGTCCGGTAACACGCGCACACACTGCCGAAACACCCGTCGGATAGACCTGCTGCCAACGTGCACGGGTGGGCGAGGAAACGAGGCAGACTGTTGTGACGATGGCTGAGCTGGAGACGTTGACCGGGAGCTGGGACGAGTTGCTCTTTGCCGATGGAACCCCTCGACCTGCGGCCGCCGCGCTCATCGTCCAGTTGCAAGGTATGGGTACCGCCGAACTTCAGGAACGGCAGAACCTGGCCGAGCTTGACATCCTGGGCATGGGCATTACATTCACGGTGTACTCCGATGGTCGTGGCACGGATCGGGCATGGCCGTTCGACATCATTCCGCGGATCATTGAAGCTGCGGAATGGAGACGCATTGAAGCCGGCCTCGTGCAACGGCTCGGTGCGCTCAACCGTTTTATCGATGACCTCTATCACGACCAGAACGTCATCAAGGACGGCATCGTGCCCGCGTCCATCGTGGAATCCTCACCGAACTATCGGCCCGAATGCGCGGGCGTTTCGCCTCGATTCGGAGTGTGGGCCCACATCTGCGGAACCGACTTGGTTCGAGGTGGTGACGGTACCGTCTTTGTGCTTGAGGACAATCTGCGGGTGCCATCAGGCGTCAGCTACATGCTGCAGAACCGAGCGATCTCCAAGCGGGCGTTTGCTGATGTGTTTCGTGAGCAGAGCATTTTGCCCGTTGATGACTATC
>JAYSTV010000148.1:0-3979 GCA_043719425.1 Acidimicrobiia bacterium
ACGGCGGCATCGAAGCGTCGCTGGGTTTCGAGGGCCGATTGCACGGGGCCACGCCAGGCCTGCGGCAGGGTAAACGGATCGATCCGATCTCGCTCGGCGCTGGCCCGCTGGGCAACGGTTTTAGGCCGGAGGCGAAACAGCGTGAGACCGAGCCAGGCCACCGCTCCGGCGACGAGACCGATGGGCCCCACGGCCGCAACAACCAGTCCACCGATCGCCCCGGCGCCCAACAGCGACACAGGTGACGTGATCGCCTCGGCCAGGCGACGCGGCCCGAGCGTGGCAATAACTCGCCCCGTGGCGTCTTCTCCCATCACGGCGACGTTACCGCCCCAACCAAGTGTGGACTGTGCGGCGGAGTGTGGACGATACGCCGTGCGGCGCACCGTCCACAGACGGGCGCACAGTCCACACTTGGCGCGACCGGAGCGGAGCTAGAAGTTCGAGACCACGGCGACGAGGACCTTTTCGATGCTGGCCGGGTCGCTGGCGTCGTAGGCAACGGCGTCGGTGGCTTCGGCGATGCGACGCAGGGTGCCGAGGTCGGCGTCTTTGCCGTAGGCGATGGGGAAGAGGCGCACGGGTGACTGCAATCGGCCCTCCGAACCCTGGCGGCCGGCGGCGAGGAGTGCCTCGAGCTGGGCGGCATCGTCGTCGGTGTTGCCGTCTTCGTTCTTCCCGTCGGTGAGCAGCACGACTGCGTTGATCCGAGCGGGATCGAGAGAATCCTTCATTGCTTTCAGGGCCGCCGACGCGGTTGCATACAACGGCGTTCCTTGTACCGGGGTGAGGTTGCGAACTGCTTCGGCGAGCTGCTCTCGAGTGGTCGACGCCGGACCCATGGGCACGACTTCGAGCGTGTCAATGCCGAGCCCGCCGACATCGGTCGAGAAAATCGTGAGGCCCAGAAGGTCGTCGGCCTTGAACTCATCGAGCGCAGCGATCGTGGCCCGTTTGGCCAGATCGAGCTTGGTCTCGTTCGACGTGTCGTCGGCCACCTCGCCCATCGACCCGGACACGTCGATCACGAACTGCACACGGGCGCCCTTGCGCTGCTCGGCCCAGCGGTCGAGGAGGCTCACGAGGACCTTCGGTTCCGGCACGTCGAGCGCTGCTTTTGGTTCGTTCGGATCGACGCCGTTGGCCGCGGAGATCGGCGCGGCTACGGCCACGGTTGCGTTGCCGGGCCGGAAGCCGAACTCCAGGACCCGCTTCTGGTTCTCTGGTAAGCGCACATATGATGCGAAGGCGGCCGACGCCAAGCGTTGGTCGGCGGTAACCCACGGCGCTTTGAGGGTGAACAGCGGATTGTCGCTGAAGAGCGTGCCTTCCTTCGGATAGATCGCGACCAACGGGACGCGTGGCTTGCGGGCTACCTCCCCGGCATCGAGGATGCCATCGGGGTTGCCCAGGTTGTAATCGATGAGCGACTTTTCCTCGACCGCGACGGCCGACGCATACGTGAGTGCGGTGCCTCGACGGTCCGCCCGGAACCAGTTGTTGAGGAACGTCATCGTGATGTCGCCGTAGTGGACCACGCTGGACTCGACCGCCTTGGCGTAGGCCTCGACGTCGGGTCGGGCCAGATCTTCGAGGGTCAGGTTCGATTTCTTGCCGGTGGCTGCGTAGTACTGGGCGATGGTTGCCGAAAGGCCGCTCGTGGAGAAGTTCGGATTGGTTTTGCCGAGCTTGAACGTGCCCCATTCCGGATGGCCTTTCGACGCCCATCCGGTCGGGTCCTTGGCGAGCGCGAGGAGGTCGGCGTAGCCAATCGGAGTCTTCGGCCAACCGAGTGCGCTGGCCATCGGCTTGGGCATGGCGATGACGAGCGGCGTCAGCATGAACGATGGCGCATCTTCGGGCGCCATGGCCGACGCGCCGCTGTTGCTGAGCCGTTGGTTCACGATGGCGCCCCACGACCGAGCGGCCGGTGACCAGATCGTGGGCTGCGGGCCGTCGGTCGCTTCGTTCCAACCAGCGGCCAAAGCTTGGGCTGCTGCGCCTGACGCCTTTTTGGTGATGGTGACGAAGCCTCGCCGGCTCTTGCCGTCGACGCTGGTGAAGCTGGAGAGCTTCTTGTCGTCGTTGAACGATTTCGCCAGCTCGGTCAGAAGGGCCACCTTCTCCGACGACACCGTGACGGTGATCGGCACCCGGTTCTTGGGAATCGACGTACCGTCGGCGGTGGTGTCCGACGCGGTCTTCACGGTGCAGGAGGTTGCGCCAAGGCAGAGGGCAAGGGCGGCAACAAAGAGCGGGCGTCGAGTCCGTGCGGGCAAAGTCACCGGTTCAGTATTCCGTATGCATCGACGACTGCGTTCGAATCAGGCCCGGGAACGACCCCTCGCGGGCCGTCCCAACCCTGGTCGGCAAGCGCCGCTCGCAGCGCCTTTCCGAGCGCATCGAGGCGGGGGTCGTCGCGGATCCAGCCGATCGACAGGCCCACGGAGGCGGCGGGCGTGACCGCTTGCACGCTCACACCGGTGATGTTTGCGGTCGCTGGTTTGGTCGTCACCACGGCATCGACGAGACGGACGGTCACGAGTGCAGTCAAGGAGTCGACCCCGTTCGTCGACGGTCCGCCGCGTCGCAACAGGTCGAGCAGCGCCGTTGGGATCTCGTCTTCGGCCTTGCCATCGAACACGTCGGCGCCAACGATCGATGCGGCCAAGCTCGCCCTCGGTGGGAGGGCCGCCTTCGTGGCCGAACGAGTGAGGCACGGGAGGTCGCGGCACACGTTGGACCCGGCCCGCGAAGCGACGACGATCGGCGTCGTCGCGAGGGGGGCCGAGACCCTGAGCTTTGCTTGATTGTCGGTCCGCTCCAGCCAGGCGGCCGAGGTGACGATCGCATCAACGGCAACGTCGGTGCTAAGCGCGCTTTCCATGGCCAGCGGGTTCTTGATGCTCACGACGACCCGGCTCGAGGCCACGGCCTCGCACGCACTCGCCGCATCGGCAACGCACCACAAGACCAGGGGGGCTCGACCACGTTCGGGGTCGGTTCGACGGTTGTAGACGACAAACCCACCGATCACCCACGCGATGGCCACGATGAGGGCGGCGACCCGCCTCACGACGCCGCGTCCACGGAGGTCGTCGGCACCGGGGGGACCGTCACGTCGGCAATGTCGGCGGCTTCGATCCGTTGCAGGTCCTCGGTCGTCGGTTTGCGGTCAGGTTTCGACATCAGACGCGACGCCTGATTGGCGATGGCGGCTTCAAACACATTGCGGGCGAGTCGACCGTTGCCGAAGCCCTTCACCCGCGGCTGAGCAGTAAAGTATGCGCGCAGATCACTCATGGCTTCGTCGGTCGGCTCGTAGCGATTCTTTGCACAAAGCGTCGTGAAGATGGCGACAAGCTCCTCGTTGGTGTAATCGGCAAACTCAATCGTTTTTGGAAATCGTGACCGCAGCCCGGGGTTGGCGTCGATGAACTCGACCATTTCCACCGGATACCCGGCGGCGATCACAGCGATGCGATCACGGCGATCTTCGATCAGTTTGACCACGGCATCGATGGCTTCGCGGCCGAAGTCGTTGGCGCCACCGCGGGCGAGCGCGTAGGCCTCGTCGATGAGGAGAATGCCACCATCGGCTTCATCGAAAGCGGCGGTGACCTTGAGGGCGGTTTGTCCGACGAACCCGGCCACGAGGCGCGACCGATCCGTCTCCACGAGTTGACCTTTCTCGACCACGCCGAGAGCCCGATAGATGCGCGCGAGGAGACGGGCGACAGTGGTCTTGCCGGTTCCCGGGTTGCCGGTGAAGACGAGATGTCGACTCGTCTCGATCACGGGCAGGTCATGCTCGCGACGCAGTCGCTGGACCTGAAGCAGGTTGGTCACCAACTTCACTTCGGACTTCACTCCCTCGAGACCCACGAGCGCGTCGAGTTCGGCGAGGAGATCGTCGATGGACTCCGCGGGCGGCAGCGGAAGTGGGGCGGACGCGGCGTTCGGAGACGTGACCGCGGCG
>JAYSTV010000149.1:0-3971 GCA_043719425.1 Acidimicrobiia bacterium
CGTTGCGTGAGAGCGACACCAACGAGCACGGTCCCTGCGAGTAACGAACGGAACGCCGCGAACCAAAGGACGGGCGCGTCTCGCAACCCCCAGTCGATCGCGACGAAGCACGAACCCCACGCCGCGGTGATGACGAGCATCCTGGTCGGTCTCGGCCGAGCGATCGCGGTTTCGGTCATGCGGCGGCACGCACCGTCTGCTGATCACCGAAGTTCGCCAGCACCGCGACCCGGTTGGCGTGTGTGGACGGCAACGACGTCATCGATCATCGATCGTCGGGACGCTCGCGAAACGGGTGCGACGACGGCGTGGCCGGCGGCTTTGTGCTGTGGTCCATGCCGGCGTGATTGGTATCATTGCCGTGCTGTCCACCGTGGTTCATGCCACCGTGATTCATCCCGCGCATCATCAGGGCCATCATCGCCGTGCAGCCGACCGCTATGAATACGAACCTCACGCTGAGGACTCCTGCCGCGACGAGAACGATAGCGATCACCAGCATTGGAATGCAGCAGGCGATCATCATCAAACCATGACCGCCACTTCGTTGTTTCCTGGCTGCGGGGGGCGGCGGCTGGCTGTGCTGGTTCGGGTTGTCCATCATGTCGGCCTCCGCAGTGATGCCGGTACGTGCCCGAGGCGCTTATAGAGCGGACAATGTCCGAGGGCGCCAGTCACGACGAGATCGAGACCGGCAGCGATGAGGAGTATTTCAAGAACGACTGCGAGTGCTGAGCCTGCCGTAAGAAGAAGCCCAACGGCGAAGATGACAGCGGCGAGGCCGATCACGATTCGACCGCCGCGCTCGATCGGGGTGATGTTCACCGCGAACCTGCGTTGTCGAACGAATCCGCCGCCCGTGTCCCCTGGGGGCGGAGACTGGCCGACGTGATGGGTCGGATTGGTGGTCATGATGACCTCCGCCCTGCGGCGAGGTGTTCGGCGTGGTCGTTGGACCGGGACTTCTCCTCATCCTTGGCTGTTCCGCCGCAACAACCTGCAGCTTCGACGACCGTCGGGATATCGATTGTTTCAGCGCCTTTGTCGTGATGATCGTGGCTGTCGTGTTGATCGTCGTGCTTGCAGCAGCAGCCAGCGTGTTCGCTTGCCATGTGTCGCTCCTTTGTCCGTGACCAAGAAATGCTTGATGTGACCATCGTGAACCTTGTCGTGCCGTGTGCCATCCGCAGCCGCTACGCATTCCGAGTGCGGCGATCCCGTAGAGATCGCGCACGCGGCTACTACCTGCTCGCGGTGACCTGATCCTGGTGACGCGTAGAAGTCCGCAACACGACTGCCGCTCAGCACGGATGCGGACGGGGCGCCGATCGACGATGCTGAACCTATGCCCATGCACAAGTCGAACCAGCCCGACATCCCTCAGACGTTGGTAGGGATCTCGTTCGAGAACGCCTTCAGAGCCCAAGAGTTCCTCGTTGCCGCGAGCGGTCTTGCCGCAGCGGGAAAGCTGAAGCTGAAAGACGCAGTCACTGTCATCAAAGATGACTCCGGCAAAACCGTGGTGCATGAAACCGTCGATCCCACACCGTTGAGCGCGGGGCTCTCGGGTGCGATGTGGGCTGGCTTGTTCGGGCTTATCCTCGGTGGGCCAGTCGGATGGATCGCGGGTTTGGCTTTCGGGGCGAGCGCAGGCGCCGTCACGGCCAAAGTCATGGACTTCGGCGTTCCCGACGAGTGGGTCACCTGGTTCAAGGACGCGGTGCAACCTGGCACGGCGACGGTCGCGCTTTTGGTGGAGGATCTCCACAGGGACGCGCTCGTCGCCGAAGCCGCCCGCTTCACCGGGGCCAAACTGGTGTACGCCAACCTCGACGACGCAACCATCCAACGGGTCAGGGACGCCTTCGCTCATCAGGTCCCGTCCGCCCCAAGCAGTTCTTGAAGCGTGGCGCAGGATCGTGGAGTCGCACGGGCAGTGCTGTCCGCAGCCTTCCGGTGATGCCCCCATGAGCATCGGCGGTCCACGACTCGATCGGGTGGGGTGCATGCCGTGCGTGGCGCAACTCAGCTCGCCAGCTGACCGGTTTGCGGCTTTGCTCACTGTGGTCGCGGCTGAGGCAGAACCCCTCGTGACACTGACACATTTGCTTCAGCTGTGCCGTGACGAGCACATGGTCCTTTGGGAGCGAGTCGGTGATTCCGACTGTCAAGATCAGGTCGCTGCGACCCTCTCGCGTTTGAGCGAGCAGGTCTCCGCCCAGCCACCCGAGGGGACGCTGAACCAAACGATGCGAGCGCTGCTCGCATCGTCGTTCGACTCGACGACCGACGTCCCGCCCGTGGTTGTCGCGCATGCGCTCGCCCAGTTTCTCGACGATCGTTACGCGCACACCTTCAGCCGATTCTTCCGCGATCGCAGCCCCTACCAGCCAGCTGTCGGTGACCCGGTTCCGCTTGACTTCCCGAACTTGCGGGCCCTGACACCGATGCCGTTCACGTCTCCACCGTGGCGTCTCGCCAACCGCCTCGACCAAACGCGACATATCCGACTCGCCGGAGATTGGGCCGTCCAATACCGACTGGTGTTCGACTACAGCTTGACCGACGCACTCGCCGGGCTGATCACGGCCGACACGGTGATCGCGACCTGCCACCCGAACCGGAGCGTCACCGAGTTCTCTCTGCCCCGTGACGCAAGGGGCCGGACGTTTCCGATCCAACCAATCGACCTTGGTCGCCAACGCGAGGAGATCAACCGGCTAATCGGTGTAGCCACCGAAGTCGGCGCTGCAATCGTTGTGCTTCCCGAACTGTGCGTCACCGAGGAACTCGCCATTGAGCTCCAAAGCTGGGTACAGCGCGCCGATGGCCCTCGGCTGCTCGTCGTCGGCAGCTATCACCACCAGAACACCGACGAGATCGGACCGCTTCGGAACCGAAAGCGCAACACTGCGCTCCTCTGGGCCCGCGGGTACGACCAGCCGTTCACCCACGACAAACACTCCCCCGGAGAATCACCGATCGACGAGGACATACAGCCGTCGGGCTGGCCGGAACTACGCATTCACGTCATCGACGGCTGGCACCTGGTCATCGCAGTATGCCGAGACCTCCTCAACCCCGAAGCCGTCCACGCACTGACGGCGATTGGGGCAAACCTTGTACTGGTGCCGGCGATGAGCGAAACCCTTCTTGCCTTCGGCGGTCAGGGTTCGAGTTTGGTCGGCAACTGCCAGGCAATAGTTGCGGTCGCCAACAACCCGGGCGAGTGGACCTCCACGGGCGGCCCGCCCAGCCGGCCTGCACGCGCTCTATTCGGTCACCCAGGGCTCGTTGAGCAGACCATCGCCGTGCACTCTCCAGAACCCGGCCCGGGCGTCGCTCTCTTCACACTGAGCTCGGCTCAGGTCACCTGGATTGCTGCTGGTGATCAATCAACCACCATTTCCACCAGGGTGGATGGTCAGGAAAATGACCGACGATCGTGAGCCGGGTTGGCTCGACACCATCAGGACCAGGGTGGAGCATTGCCGATCGGCAGACCCCGATCCGAGCGTCAACGGCGCCCACAGGACAGCTGCCGTGCTCGTCTTGCTCAGCGGCAACGACGACAGACCGACCATTGTCCTCACAGAACGCGCCGCAACGCTAACGAACTACCCCGGAACGCTTGTCTTCCCCGGCGGCTCAACCGAAACAGGTGACGACGGACCGGTTGCCACAGCCCTTCGGGAATCAGCCGAAGAGATTGGCATCGACCCAACTCACGTTCACATCATCGGGTCGCTGCCTCCGCTATGGCTCTCTGCGACCCGATTCCTGGTGACACCGGTCGTCGGCTGGTGCACCCGACTACAACTGACCGATTTCCTCAACCCCGACGAGGTCGCCGTCGTCATCCAAATACCGCTCCGCGAGTTCGCCAAGACGTCCGGCCGGGTGCAGCGCAACGGGACCACCGACCGGGGTGGCCACCGGTACAGCTTCGAAGGAACTGCCGTTGGCGACAT
>JAYSTV010000150.1:0-3969 GCA_043719425.1 Acidimicrobiia bacterium
AGAAGATCGAGTGGATCAAGGCTGGCGCCGGAGACCGTTTCGATTCTCTAGAGCTGGAGATCGGCGCGTACTTCACCGTCGTGACCCCCGCTCGCGAGGCCACGCTCGCCAAGATGGCGCCGATGTTCGGGCTGTCACCCGAGGCGTTCGCCGAACATCCCCATGCGCTCATCGGCTCGGTCGATGAGATATGCGCGCAGATTATCGAGCGGCGCGAAAAGTATGGGATTTCCTACATCACCGTGAACCGCTCCAACCTCGAAGCATTCGCCCCCGTCGTCGCCCGGCTCGCCGGTCAGTAACTCTCTCTCCCCCGAAAAAGGATCACGTTCATGAAGGTCGGCATCAACCTCCCCGCCCAGTTCCCATTCTCCAGCACCGAGCAAATGCTCCCGATGTACGAGCAGATGGGGGCGGACTCCTACTGGGCGCCGGACCACATCCTCGGTGTCTTCCACCCCGGCCTCTGGGCCGACACGCCGCTCTCGGCGTTGGCCGCTGATCCCGACGCGTTCTACGACCCGTTCTGCTACGGCGCCGTTGCCGGCCGCATGACCACCAAGCCGTATGGCATCTCGGTTACCGACGCCACCCGTCGCGGGGCTGCAGACCTTGCCCGCACTGCGCTCACCCTGAACGACCTCATTCCGGGCGGGTTCATCTTGGGTATCGGTTCGGGTGAGGCCGAGAGCCTGCTGCCGTTCGGGTATCCCTTCGACAAGCCGGTCGCCCAGTTGGAGAAGGTGCTGATCGAGCTTCGCTCGCTCCTCGACACCGGCAAGATGCCCGACGGCGGTGTTGGCCGCATGGGCCTGCCGCTCAAGGCCGAAGGCCGAGGTTCCCCAGCGGTCTGGGTGGCCGGACACGGTGATCGGATGCTTCGACTTACCGGTCAATACGGCGACGGTTGGATCCCCGCATGGTGGATGTCGCCGACGGAATACGGCGCCAAGCGTGCCGTGATCGCTGACCATGCATCGAAGGCCGGACGGCCGATGCCGGAGTGCTCGCTACTCCCGTTCTGCCTCTTCGCCGAGTCGCAGGACAAGGCCGCTGAGATGTTCGAGAAGGAACCGCTCGGCAAGCTCTTCGGTCTTTTTGCCATGGGCTCGATGTGGGAGGCCAACGGCATGAAGCATCCGCTCGGCAACGACTCCAAGGGCTTCATCGACGTAATCATCCACGACCTCAATCCCGACGACCTTCGCGACCTCGCTCCAACGATCCCGTTCGACATGGTCAAGCAGGTGCTCTTCATCGGCAACGCCGAAGAGTTGGCGGGGCAGTTCGAGGCCTACGCCAAGAACGGCCTTGAGCATGTCGTTCTCGCCAACCTCACCGGCGTAATCGGCGGCATGGACGAGATCATCGCCCGCGGCGCCGACCTTCCGCATCTTCGTAACGTTCTCTCTGAGCTCTAAGGATTCTTGCTATGTCCACTGACATTGATCTGGCCACATTCAATCCGTTCGACCCAACCACGCTGCAGTGCCCGTATCCCCACTACGCCAAGATGCGTACCGACGCGCCGGTGCATCACATTCCGTCGCTGGGCATGTACTTCGTGACCCGTCACGACATGATCAACGAGGTCATCCGCGACGTGCAGACGTACTCGTCGTTGTTCGGCAACACATCGATGCCCCTGCCACCAGAAGCACGCGAAAAAATGATGGCCGTGCTGGCCGAGGGATATCCCCGCGTGCCGACGATGCTCACGGCGGATCCGCCGACGCACACCCGCTACCGGCGCCTGGTGTCGAAGGCCTTCACCCCGAAATCGATCGTCGAGCTTGAGCCGACTATCCGGGCGATCACCACCCGCCTCATCGACAGCTGGATCGACTCCGGTCGCATCGAGTTCGTAACCCAGTTCGGGGTGCCCCTTCCCGTCGAAGTAATCGCCAAGGCGCTCAACGTGCCCGACGATCGTCTCGTCGACTTCAAGCGCTGGTCCGACGACTCCATCGCTGGTATCGGCACGAACATCGGAATCGATGCCCGCGTTGAGGCCGAACGTGGCGTCAACGAATTCCAGCGGTACTTCGCCGACGCCCTTGAGCAACGTCGGATCGGGCCGAAAGAGGACCTCCTGACCAAACTTCTCAACGCTCGGATCGACGACGACGATCCGGATGTAACTGATATGCGTGCATTGGATATGCCGGAGATGCTCAGCATCATCCAGCAGCTCCTGGTCGCCGGCAACGAGACCACCACGAAGATGCTCACCGAGATGATGCGTCTGCTCGCCGAAAACCCCGACAAGTGGGCTGCGGTCAAGGCCGACCACAGCCTTATCCCCGGAGTGGTTGAAGAGACGCTTCGTCTCTCCACGCCCACGCAGGGGATGTTCCGCATCGCCACCCGTGATGTTGAACTCGGTGGCGTCCATATCCCGCAGGGGAGCCGCGTGGTCGTTGTCTATTCGTCAGCGAACCGCGACGAGAACATCTTCATCAATCCCGACGAGTTCGATCCGCAACGGTCCAATGTGACCGACCACCTCGCGTTCGGAAAGGGCACCCACTTCTGCGTCGGTGCCAACCTCTCACGACTCGAAGGACGGGTCGCATTGGAAGAAATCGTGAAGCGCGTCGAGTCGTTCACGCTGCCCGAGACCAATCAGTTTCAGTACCACCCGAGCTTCATGCTCCGTGGACTCACCAGTCTCGACGTTGATGTGGTGCCCGCCAAGGTCAACGCATGAGTTCCGAGTTTGCCGGCAAGGTCGTCGTCGTCACCGGGTCGAGTCGCGGCATCGGTCGAGGCGCGGCGATCGCCTTTGCCGAGAAGGGTGCCACCGTCTACGTCACCGGACGCACCACCACGGGTGATCTTTCGATTGGCGAGACCGTTCGCTTGGTCAACGAAGCTGGCGGCCAGGGCATTGCCGTTGAAGTCGATCACGGTGACGATGCCCAGATCGCTCGACTCTTCGCCCAGGTCGGCGAGGAGCAGGGCAAGATCCACGTTCTCGTCAACAACGTCTACAAGATTCCGAATCCGCCGGCGTGGGGTGGCGGGTTTTGGGATCACCCGGTTTCGATCTGGGACGATCAGGTCGGTATTGGTCTGCGCGCACACTATGTGGCGTCGTGGCATGCGGCTCCGTTGCTGTTTGCCGCGGGCCCCGGTGGGTTCATCTGCAACGTCTCGTCGCCGGGTGGGTCGAGCTATCACTTCAGTTCGTCGTATGGCGCGGGCAAAGCCGGCCTCGATCGCCTAAGCGCCGACATGGCCATTGAGCTCGAACCGAGGGGCATCGCCTGCGTGTCGCTCTATCCGGGTTCGGTGGCCACGGAGTTCATCAAGGCCGCGTCGGCGTCGCGCGGCATGGACATGGCGAAGGCGCAAACGACGCTCGGCGTGGGACGCACCATCGCTGCCCTTGCGGGCGCGCCCGATCTCATGAAGCGCAGCGGGACGATCCAATGGTGCGAAGACGTCTCCCGCGACTTCGACGTACGCGACGAGACCGGCAGCCTACTTCCGGCCTACGGTAAGCGCGCCTAGCAATGTCCCCCTCGCCTGACGACGTTCTGCTGATCGACGAACCACTTCCCAAGGTTCGTCGATTTACCCTCAACCGACCGGAGAAGCGCAATGCGCTCAACGATGCGTTGCGAGGCGCTCTGTTCGATGCGTTGCGCGACGGTGACGGTGATCGCGACTGCTCCGTGATGATCATCCGTGGGGCCGGGCAGAGCTTCTGTGCGGGCTACGACCTGGGCATGGCGAACCACGATGTGGAGCGCGTGATCGCCAAACAGGACGGCTGGTGGAGCCGCCACGTCGTGAACAACTGGTTCGAGATGTGGGACATGGCCACGCCTATCATCGGTCAGGTTCACGGTTTCTGTCTCGCCGGAGGGACCGAGCTGGCGGCGGCGTGTGATCTTCTCTACGTGGCCGACGACGCCCAAATCGGCTATCCACCGGTGCGCCTCATGTCTCCGCCTGACATGC
>JAYSTV010000016.1:0-1859 GCA_043719425.1 Acidimicrobiia bacterium
ACCCCATGAACTCGAACTTGTTCGTGGTTATCGCCGCGTCGGCGATCTTCTATGGCACGCCTCTGTACTTCGCCGCCCTCGGCGAACTCCTCACCGAACGCTCGGGCGTGCTAAATCTCGGCGTCGAGGGGATGATGTTGATCGGTGCGGTCGCGGCCGCGTGGGGAGCGCAACACGTGGGCGGTCCGGCCTGGTTTGTGGTGTTCGCTGCTGTGCTCCTTGCGGCCCTGGCCGCCTCGGTTCTTGGTGCCGTGCATGCGCTGCTGTCTGTCACCTTCCGCGTGAATCAAACGGTCGCCGGTCTTGCGCTCACAATCTTTGCCGGTGGTGTTGGCCTGTCGAGCTACCTAGCGAACACGTGGAAGGTCGCCGTGCGTCCCACGCCACGACCGATCCGCAAGCTCGACGTGCTCGGGCTGGCCGATGCACCGGTCGTGGGTCCACTCTTGTTTCACCACACGATTCTTACCTATGTGTCGTGGATCCTTTGTGCGCTTATGAGTTGGTATCTGTTTCGTTCTCGGATCGGGCTGAATCTCCGAGCGGTTGGTGAGTCGCCGCAGACCGCCGACGCCATGGGTATCAACGTGACCAAGTACCGCTATTCGCACACCATCGTTGGCGGGGCGCTCGCCGGTGTGGGTGGGGCGTTCTATGCGTTGGCCATCGTGCCCACGTGGGTCGACGGGATGACGAAGGGTGCGGGCTGGATCGCTATCGCGCTTGTCATCTTCGGATTCTGGCGGCCTGACCTCACGTTGGCGGGGGCCTACCTCTTTGGTGCGTTGTCGTCGCTAGGCCTCACGCTCAAGGCGCGCAACGTGCAGATCAACGGCTCTCTACTCGATGCTCTACCGTTCGCCATGACGATCGTCGTGCTCGTGGTGGTGTCGTCGGGGTGGGCTCGCCGTCGGCTCGGCGCTCCGTCGGCGCTTGGCGTTCCCTATGAACGAGAAGAACGATGATCGTCACCAACACCAGTCCGTGGCTCGCGAAGGCGTGGCATCCGGTGCTTCGCGTTTCCGAGCTGGGCGAGGAGCCGGTGCGGGTGGTGGTCCTGGGTGTGGCCTACGTGCTTGTCCGACTGCACGGCCGTGTCGTGGCCTTTCATGATCGCTGCCCGCACCGCAACGCCCGCCTGTCGCAGGGGGTTGTCGTCGACGGGTGCTTGCGGTGTCCCTATCACGGGTGGACCTTTGACGCCGATGGCGTGCTGTGTGAAGTTCCGGCCCTGGGGCCGGGCGCCACCGTGCCGTCGTCGACCCTGTCGGGTCCGGCCGTGGTCGAACGCTTCCACCATTTGTGGCTGGCGCCGTCCACCCCTGCGGTGGAGCTTCCGAGTTTCGCCGAGTGGGACGATCCGTCCTTGCCTGCTGTGTGGCTGCCCTCGGTCACCATTCGCGCCGGGGCGGCGCAGTTCATCGACAACTTCTTGGACTTCGCCCATTTCCCGTTCGTGCATGCGGGCACGTTTGGCGCCGGCGAGTCACCGTTGCTGGAACCTTTTACCGTCGATCGAAGCACCGATGGTTGGGGCGCCCACGTCGACATCACGCACACCATCGCCAACCACGAAGACCCGCTCGTTGCCACCGGTGAGCATCCGCTCGTTCAGCCCCGCCGCATGCGCTTCACGTATGCCGCGCCGTTCGTGGTGTTGCTTCGTCTGGATCTCCCACTCACGCGGGTCACGAACGCGATCCTCACCTTTGTCACCCCGGTCGACGACGCCACCACGATCGTTCACACCGCCATGCTCCGCAACGACATCGACACCTCCGCGGCCGCCGCCGATGCGGTGGCCTACGAGCGAGCCGTGCTCAACGAGGACCTCGCCGTGATCGAGTTCCTCCCCGACA
>JAYSTV010000151.1:0-9649 GCA_043719425.1 Acidimicrobiia bacterium
GCAGCCATCAGCGGGTCCTCCGGAGATGCGCGCTCGACGACGGGACGCAATGGTGAGCGGACATGCGCCCACCGTAGCCAACACTCCGCCGCCGCGGAGCGCCCGTACCAAGCAACTGCGTCACGGCACCGGGTCACCCGGCGGGGTCGTGACGGCGACTGGGTCGGGCGCCGGGGTCGCAGCCTCGTCGGGCACGACCGGCGCTGCGGTGTTGGCCACCTGGACCGGCGCAGGAATGGCATCGGTGGCTATCGCCACCGGTTTGGCAACCTTTTTCTTCTTCTTGCTGACTGATCCCCCGAACTGGTCCTGACACTGCGTGCCCTTGGTCAGCGTGGCCCGCGGTAGTTGAGGCCCAGCCGACCCCGGGATCACGAAGCCCGGTGCCGGCAACACCGGTCCCACCGACGGGACCTGCACCGAATAGCCCCGCCCGCCAACGAACGCAGGGGCGGGCGCGGGATCAACGACCGGCACCGGAGTTGGCTCGATGCTCGCCGGCACATCGGTCGCTGGGGACTTGGTCGTCTTTGCCTTTTTCTTGGCGGACTTCTTCGCGGTCCGCTTCGTCTGCGACGAAGCGGACGTGGCGCTCTTCGGTTCGTCGACGATGCTGAGACAGTTGGCCTTGGGAAAGACGGTGTAGTCCGCTCCCGGAAAGGATAGGACCGGTTCGGTCGCCAACACGGTCGCCGTATAGGCGCGCCAGATCTGGGCCGGGTAGGTCCCGCCAAAGACCCTGATCCCGCCGACGTTGCTCATCGAAATCTTCGCCCTGGGCGACCCCATCCAGACCGCCGTGGCGAGCTGCGGGGTGAAGCCGACGAACCAGGCGTCTTCGAAGTTGTTCGTGGTGCCCGTCTTGCCAGCGACGACGCGTCCAGGAAGCTGGGCGGCGGTGCCCGTGCCCCGCTCGACCACTTGCGTCATGGCGTCGATCACCACGCTCGTGAGGTTGGCGTCGGCCACTCGCTCCCGGGAAAGCTTGGTCCGAAACAGGGCCTTCCCGTCGCGGCCGCGGACCTCACGAACGAGAAACGGTGTTCGCTTGATCCCGCCGGCGGCGATCGTGGCGTAGACCCCAGCCATCTCCAGGGGATGGACTTCCTCCACGCCCAGCGCCATCGCCGGGACGGGGTCGATACGGGTGGTGATGCCCAGACGACGAGCGGTCTCGATGATGTTGCTATACCCGACGATGTAGGCGAGACGGGCGAAGGCACAATTGCTCGACGCCACCAACTGATCACTGAGCCCGGCAATTTTGCCGGTGGCATCGCCCGCATTCTTCGGCTCGAAGGGATCGGGAAGCCCGCCCGGATTCGGAATCGGACAGGGCTCCTTGCCACTCAGATACGAGAGAGGACTAATACCTTGCTCAAGCGCGGCCAAGAAGATGATCGGCTTCCACGACGACCCCGGCTGACGAAGACCCTGAGTGACCAGGTTGTACTTGTCGGTCCCGAACCCCCGGCCGCCGACCATGGCCCGCACCGCCCCCGTCGCCACGTCGACCGAGGCGACGGCCGCGGTGAAATCGGTTTGATCGCCCGGCACGACGTCGACAACGGCTTTTTCGGCGGCCTGCTGGGCGACCGGATCGAAGGTCGTGAGAATCCTCAGACCACCGTTGAACACCGCCTCGTAGCGTTCTTTCGCCGTTCGCCCGAGGCGCACGTCGTTCAGGAGTTCCTGTTTGACCGACTCGATGAAGTACGTGTCCGGTTTGGCCAAACGGTCGGCCGGCCGGGGCATGGCGCTGCGCTTCAACTGAACGGCGGCGGCGGCGGAAATCAGACCCACGGCGACCATTCGATCGATCACGACGGAGCGTCGAGCTCGCGACCGCTCGCGGAAGCGGGTCGGGTCGTAGCCGACGGGGTTGCGAATCATTCCGGCCAGAAACGCCGCCTCCGCAAGGTTTATGGAGTCCACCGGATGTTGGAAGTACCGTTCCGACGCGGCCTGGACCCCGTAGGCCCCCTGGCCGAAGTAAACCTCGTTGAGATAGCGCTCCAGGATCTGATCTTTGGTCAGCTTCTTTTCGAGTTCGAGCGCGAGGACAGCCTCTTTGACCTTGCGTTGGAGTTCCTGCTTCGACGTGAGCAGCGAGAGTTTCACGAGCTGTTGGGTGATGGTGGATCCACCTTGGGCGACGCCTCCGGCATCAACGTTGGCCCCGATGGCGCGAACCGTCGAGCGAAGGTTCAACCCGTGGTGTTGGTAGAACAGCGCGTCTTCCGTGGCCAATATGGCGTTGATCAGGACCTTCGGAACCCGCCGGATCGGCACCGGGCTGCGGTTCTGCTCGGCGTGGAGCACGGCGATCACCCCGTTGTTTCGGTCGAGCACCAGCGACCGCTGATCGAGAGGCCGGAGGTCGTCGACCCCCGGAGCTTGGTAGGTGATGGCCTTGCCCGCGATGGCGATCTGCGAGCCGATCAGCAGCGTCGCCAAGGCGAGCACTCCAGCGCCCGCCGACCCGCCGACGCCGATCGCCACCAGACGGGCGACCACACGAAGAATCCGCGACGGCAGTGAACGAATGCGGCCCCCAGCCATGGGCGCAAAGGTTACCGGGCGCCCGGCGCCTGCTGTTTGTCTGAGCCGAACAGCACCTGCGGATTGGCCAGGTTGGCCGGATCGAGCGCATGTTTCACGGCGCGCATGGCCGCCACCGCCTCGGGGCCGCGGTCAGCAACCAACCACTCTCGCTTGGCTCGGCCGATGCCGTGTTCGGCCGAGATCGACCCGCCGAGCGCCAGCACGGCACCCAGGACGAGCGTCTCAATGGCCCCGAACGACGCAGGACGCGCGCCCACGTTCACGTGCAGGTTGGCGTCACCGAGATGACCAAAGACCACGAGGCGCGCACCCGGGGCGACGGTCGCCACGCGCTCGTCGATCGTGTCGACGAACGCCGCCATGAGTCCGTGGGGCACGCTCACGTCGAGTTTGACCACCGATCCGAACTGCCTGGCCACCTCGCCCTGCCCGTCGCGAATGGCCCACCACGCATCGCGGACGGAAGGACGGTCGGCCACGGCGGGGTCGCCAACGAGGTGCGACGAGACCGTGGCGAGCACGGCGGAGAGCGCGTCGAGGGAACCCGACCCACTGGCCTCGATCAACAGTGCCCACGGCGCCTCCCACGGCGTCGGTTGGCGCCAACCTCGGGCCTCGCACAAGGCGGCGATATCAATCGACCGCATCAGTTCGCAGGCCTCGACGGACTCGACGCCACGGACCGCGCCGAGGACCGCGAGCGCGTCGGTGATCGACGCCACGCCGAGAGCAACCGTGGCAACCTCGCCGACCGCCGGCCGGAGCCGAAGCCGCACCGCCGTGATCAACCCGAGCGTGCCTTCACTCCCACAGAGCAACCCGGCGAGGTTGTAGCCGGTGTTGTCCTTGGCCAGACCACTGAGGCGTCGAACCACGGACCCATCCGGCAACACAGCTTCGATCCCGACGACCTGCTCGGCCATCATGCCAAACCGCAACACCGCGTTGCCGCCGGCGTTGGTGGCGACCATGCCGCCGATCGTGGCCTGCTCTCGGGCCCCAAAATCGACTCCGAAGCGCCATCCAGCCGCGCGAGCATGGCGTTGAACGGCGGCCAGGGTCACTCCTGCCCCAACGATGACCTGGCCGCTGGCGAGGTCGACCTCGCCCAACGAATCGAGCCTCGTCGTGGCGACCACAATCTCCCCGTCGACCGGGACACCGCCCCCGACTAGGCCTGTGTTCCCGCCCTGAGGCACCCACGGAGCACCGGCATGCAGACAAACCCGCAGAACCCGGGCGACGTCGTCGACCGACGCCGGCCGGACCACCGCTGGCGTTGACCCGACGAACCGTCCGGTCCAATCCGTCAGGAACGGTGCCTGACGCAACCGGTCAACGACCACGTGCTCGGCGCCGACCACGGCGCGCAGGGCATCCAGGAACACCTCAGTCGACGTTGGCGCGGTCGAGTTCGTCGACGCGTTTCTGGATGCGGGCATGAGCAGCACGCTATTGCCGTTCTCCCGGCCGTCGTCGGCGGCCGACACCACGACCACTACCGTCGTGGGGCAATGGTTGCGTTCCTGCTGGCGTCGATTCCGAGCCCGTCTGGGGGTTCCCTGCACCTCGGTCCGCTGCGCCTCAACGCCTACGGCATGTGCATCGCCCTCGGCATGTTCGTGGCCGTTTCGGTGAGCGACCGGCGGTGGCGAGCGGCCGGCGGTCACCCTACCGACATCGGGGCCATTGCCACCTGGGCTCTCCCCGCCGGGGTCATCGGAGCGAGGATGTACCACGTCGCCACGGACTGGAAGAGCTACCGCGGACGTTGGCTCGACGCGCTGCAGATCTGGAACGGCGGCCTTGGCATTTGGGGTGGGATCGCCCTCGGTGTGCTCGGCGGCATGTGGGTCGCCCGACGGCGTCGGCTGCCCCCGGCCCCGCTACTCGACGCCGTGGCCGTTGGTATCCCGCTCGCCCAGGCGATCGGTCGGTGGGGCAACTGGTTCAACATCGAACTCTTCGGTGGCCCGTCAAGACTTCCGTGGGCGCTCGAGGTCCCACTCCGCAAGCGACCAACTCGCTTTGCCGAATACAGCACGTTTCATCCGACCTTTCTCTACGAATCGATCTGGAATGTGCTCGTGGCCATTTTGGTACTCGTCGTGCAGAAACGATTCGGTCATCGTCTCAAACCAGGCCGACTGTTCGCCGTCTATGTCGCCGGTTACACCTTCGGGCGCTTCTTCATCGAACGGATGCGGGTCGACGAAGTCTCCCGATTGCTCGGTCTTCGTCTCAACGAATGGACCGCAGCGATCGTGTTCGTCATCGCCGTCGGTTTCCTCGTTACCGGGCGGGTGTCGGCTGACTCGTCATCGGGCGTGCCAACTGCTCCAGTTGACGACACAGCTCAGCGGGTGGCGAACCCGGCCCAGTAGCCGACCGGTCCGTTGGCGTCGACGAAGCCGCCGACGGATCGCAGTTCACAGGTGACCGACGACGGGATCACGTTGTCGCCTTCGCCCGTGACAGCACCGATCGAAACGACCCAGCCGGGTCCGTTGCGCGACGGGTAGGCATCGGCCGAGAAGCTCCACCCGTCGTTCGACTCCGGCGCCGCCGCCGTGACCGCGTCGTCGGCCGTCCAGGACACCTCGACCGGACCGGAGCGAAACATGCCGGCGGCGATCTTGCCTTCCAGAGAAATAGTCAGCGGCGATGCCGGACGAGTGCCGGCCAGCGTGAACCCGCAGACGACGCCGCGGTAGGTGAGGTCGCTCACCCGCATCCGCAACATCTCGACGGGTTCGACAATGGAGACCGGCACCTCGCGAAGTGGACGGGGATCCGCACCGGGCGAATCGAACGACACCGCCACAACTCCTGCAGCATCTCCGACATCCGCCGTGGTCGCAGTGGTCGCCGCGGCGGTAATCATGGTCTCCTCGACCACCGTGGTCTCCGCCGCCAGCGTGGTCTCCGCCGCCAGCGTGGTCTTGGGAGCCGTGCGTGAACCACACGCGGCCAACGTGAAGACACCAGCCAAGCCAGCCAACCAAACCAGCCCAGGGGGCCCGACGACGCAACGACGGGCCGTCATCGCTGCGCCAGCAGTTCACTATCGCGGGCATAGGTCAGCATCGTCGCGGCAGTGTCGGCCTCGACCCACCGGAGTTCGTCGACTTCATCGTTGGCCACGAACGACCCCCCGGCCACGACCGCTCGCCAGTAGTGGACCACCTTGGGCCGGCCTTTGCGGTCCACGTAGCGAACGTCGGTGAGTCGCTCGCCAAGAATCACGTCGAAGCCGGTCTCCTCCATGACTTCGCGGGTGGCGCAGTCTTCGATTGTTTCGCCTGGCTCGATCTTCCCCTTCGGGAACGACCAGTCGTCGTATCGCGGCCGATGGACGACAAGGACCTCGGTGACCCCGGCGACCGTGCGCTCGACGAGCGCACCGCAGGCCACGACGACCTGTTCGGAGCTCATGGCTCCACCGCCGCCGCGTTCACTCGCCCGGCCGTGGCGGACAGCCGGGCGACCGTGGCCACGGCCGAGAGCACCACCACCATGCCCAGGATTTGCGGGGCATTGACTCGTTCATGAAGGAACATCCATGCCCAGATGACCGCGAACCCCGGTTGGGCCAACTGCATCAGCGACAGTGTGGATATCGGCACCGAGCGCTGCGACCAGGTGAGGAGTCCATGGCTGAGCAATCCTGACGTGATGCACATAACGCCGATCAGCACCCAACCTTTGGAGCTCACGTCGGTCAGCTTGCCAGTACTCACGGCAAACGGGGCCACGACCACAGTGGCGACGGAACTCATACCGGCCATGAACGGGATGACG
This sequence comes from Acidimicrobiia bacterium, assembly GCA_043719425.1. Taxonomy (GTDB): domain Bacteria; phylum Actinomycetota; class Acidimicrobiia; order Acidimicrobiales; family JANYDT01; genus JANLQX01. The sequence goes on from JAYSTV010000151.1 coordinate 6,367, forward strand.
CCCAGTTCGGTGCGGACCGACTTGGTGGCGAAGAGGTAGCACGACCACGTGATGACGGCGCCGACGCAACACAGGTCGCCGATCCATGAGTGGGTTCCGACTCGGTCACGATCGGCCAGGAACAGGATCAACGCCACGCCACTCAACGCCGCCGCGCCGGCCACGAGGAGTCGCGACTGTATCCGCTCGCCCAGTCGCCACGCAGCAAACGGCACGACAATGAGCGGGGCGAGCGTGCCGATGAACTCGGCGTTGGCGATTCGAGTACGGGTAATCCCGGTAAAAAACAGTGTGAGATTTATACCGAAGAACACCCCGGCTGGTAGCGCCTTACGCAGCGCATTCACCGAGAACTTCCGACCGGTGACGATGGCAATAATGTGCCACAAGACGGCACCGAAGAGTAACCGCCAGAACGCCACGACCGGCCCCGGAGAACCGGTAGAGCGGACCATTGTGGACCCAGCCGAGAGGGCGACGACGGCGAACGCAATCCCGGCAATGCCCCGGGTGTGTTCCGGAATCGGACGCGGCACGGGATTGGGCACAGGGTTCGAAGACGGGACCGCCGCCGCTGCGCTACTCACGTGATCCGAGCGTACTGGGGTGCGGCCCCCACTCCCGGTCGCTCGCTGTGGTGAGATCAAGAGATGAGCACCGACATCCTCCGGGTCGCGAACTGCAGCGGGTTCTACGGGGACCGGCTGAGCGCCGCCCGCGAAATGGTCGAGGGCGGACCGATCGACGTGCTGACCGGGGACTGGCTGGCCGAGCTCACCATGCTGATACTGGCCAAGACCAAGGCGTCGGGCGGGGGTGGCTTCGCCCGGACCTTCGTCACCCAGATGGAGCAGGTGCTTGGCGCCTGTGTCGAGCGGGGTATCAAGGTCGTCGCCAACGCCGGGGGCCTTGACCCGGCCGCCTGTGCCGCCGCGGTACGAGACGTGGCCGACCGAATCGGCGTGACGCCCAAGATCGCTTGGGTGACCGGCGACGACCTCCTCCCCCGGCTCGACGACCTGCGCGCCGCCGGGCATGACCTACGCCACCTTGACACCGGCGACGACTTTGGCGAGCGCCGAGCGATGACCGCCAACGCGTATCTCGGCGGCTGGGGGATCGCCGAGGCCCTTCGACGGGGTGCCGACGTGGTCATCACGGGCCGCGTCACCGACGCCGCCGTGGTCGTCGGCCCGGCGGCCTGGCACCACGGTTGGAAGCACGACGACTGGAACGCGCTGGCCGGTGCCGTGGTCGCCGGGCACGTCATCGAGTGCGGCTGTCAGGTCACCGGCGGCAACTACTCGTTCTTCACCGAGATCGCCGACCTGTACCACCCCGGTTTCCCGATCGCCGAAATCGCCGCCGACGGTTCAACCGTGATCACGAAGCATGCGGGCACGGGCGGCCGGGTCGACGTCGGCACGGTCACCGCCCAGTTGCTCTACGAGATCCAGGGCACGCGGTATCTGAACCCGGATGTCACGACGCACTTCGACACCATTCGGCTGCACGACGACGGGCCCGACCGCGTGCGGATCGACAGCGTGGTCGGGAGCCCACCCCCACCGACGGCAAAAGTGTGTGTGAACCTCGAAGGCGGCTTCCGCAACTCCATGACGTTCTGCCTCACCGGGCTCGACATCGAGGCCAAGGCGAAGCTCGTCGAAGACACCTTCTGGCCCCACCAGCGCGGCGGACGAGCGGCCTTCGCCGAGACCGCCACTCGCCTCGTGCGCAGCGACAAGCCGGACCCGGCAACCAACGACGAAGCCGTGGCCTACTTGACCCTTATCGCCAAGGACCCAGATGAACGCAAAGTTGGACGGGCCTTTACGAACGTCGGCATCGAGCTGGCCCTGGCCAGCTACCCCGGCATGTTCGGCATGGGAGGGCCGAGCGGGGCACAGGCCTACGGCGTGTACTGGCCCTCGCTGGTTCCCAGTTCGCTACTGCACCATGAGGTGCACCTCGACGGGCTCGTCACCAGCGTGGACGCAACCATTGCGGTGACCGCTGCGGCCGCCACCACGGGGTCAACCGCGAACAACCACAATGAGCCGCCGACAACTTCGGTTGCCGTGGCATCGGGGTCGTTCGGCGAAACGACCCGGGCACCCCTGGGCCGGGTCGCCGGGGCCCGCTCGGGAGACAAGGGCGGCAACGCCAACGTTGGGGTGTGGGTCCGCGACGACGCGTCGTGGGAGTGGCTGGCCGATATGCTCACCGTCGAGCAACTTCGCGCGCTGATGCCTGAAGCGGCGACCTTGGCGATCCGCCGCTACGAACTGGCAAACATACGCGCGCTGAACTTTGTCATCGAAGGCCTCCTCGGCGAGGGGGTGGCCTCCAGCACACGGCTAGACGCCCAGGCCAAAAGCCTTGGCGAGTTCCTCCGCGCCAAGCACGTCGACATCCCCGTGACGTTGCTCAACGATCCTCGGCGGCACTGACGAGGCCCCGGCGGGCCGTGGACATCGCCAACAACAGCAACAGCACGCCGAGCATGACGTTTGACGTCTTCGGGTTCAGGCCGACGAAGAGCCGCGACGTAAGCAATGCGCTGATGGCCCCGGCCGAACCAACGCCAACCCCGAGCTTCACGTCGGCGTGACCGCGGCGCCAGTTGCGGCTCGTCGCGAACATCGCCGTCGGAATAATGGCCGCCAACGATGTTCCCTTGGCCAAGGCCGTGGGCATCGACGCCACGAGCAACATGCCGGGGACCATGATGAACCCACCACCCACGCCAAGCAGTCCGGACAACAGCCCGGTGAAGGCACCGAGAGCGAACAGCGCAGCGTCGGTGCCGGTTCCGAGATGCATCGGGCCGCCGGTCGACGGACCAATCACCAGCCTGGCCGCGGCGAGCACCAGCAACGCCGCAAAACCGAGTCGGATCACTCGAATCGGCAGCCGATCAAGGAGCCGGGTGCCGATCTCGGCACCGATCAGTCCGCCGGAAACGAGAAGGACGGCCACGAACAGATCCACGTGGCGGTCCACGGCGTAGCCGAGGGCGGCCGCCGCCGAGATGGGGATCACCGCCACGAGCGATGTGCCACTGGCCCGTCGTTGCGAGAGGCCCAGCAGCCCGGTGAACGCCGGCACAAGAACGAATCCGCCGCCCACGCCGAAGAGCCCGGACAGCACACCGGCGCCCACCCCGATCGCCACGGGCCCTCCAGATCGCAACAGCCCCTGATTGGGCCGCAGATGGGGCGGATTGGGCAAGGACACCGGGCAAAACCTACCGTCAGAGGCATGGGCAGTTTGAGCGGCA
>JAYSTV010000152.1:0-1620 GCA_043719425.1 Acidimicrobiia bacterium
GCGGAAGCGACATTGAAGCGGTGATCGACGAGTCTGGCGTCGCGTCCAATGCTCCCACGAAATCCGGCAAATCCCGCGTCGAGCAGCGCCAATGCGCACAGCACAACGGGAACAATGATGGCGGCGGTCATGACCGACCGCGGGCCAACTCGGCGGCCGGAACAAGATACTTCGCGCGCGTACCAATGGCACGGCGAAACTCGCGCTCCAGATGGGGAGCTACCCCGATGACGGGACGCATCACGTTCACCAGCATCGAGCGCGTACCTGCTGGTTCGAAAACGTTCACCGCCGCCCACGGCGACCCGTCGAGGGCCCCTTGGGCAAGCGCCTCGTCGGAGTGGGAACGCATCGCCGAGATCACGCCATCGTGGCGAGACAGGGCGAGCCGCATCCGGGCGATGTGAAACACCCATGCGCCGACGTAGCGAACGAAAGGTCGGCTCGGTGTGGTGTCGTAGTGGATGTAACCCCGCACGTTCGCCGGATCGTGCGATGAAAAATATGCGCGCAGATTGTCATCGCGAAAGTGGTGCAGAACGCCAGCGGACGTGATGATCGTCGCCGGCTGTTTGAGAGCAAAAGCATTTCCGACTTGGAATGAGCAGCGCAGACCCTCGCGGTCAGCGAGCCGCTGTGCTTCGGCCACCAACGCCGCGTTGTAGTCGCAACCCACGAGTTCGACGTCGGCGCCGAGTTGGCCGTGTCGAGTCAACCATCGCGTGGTGTACCCCGCCCCGCAGCCGAGGTCGACCACGCGGATCGGTCCTTGATGGCCGTGAGAGCGGATGGTGTGCACGAGTGGTCCGAGAAGTGACAGCATCCGGGCCGGTTGCGCGAGTTCTTGTCCGAGGCGACTCAGCTCGGAGTGGACTTGGACGAGCAGACGATCGATGTGCTCGGCGTCGAGAATTCCGTTGGCTGTCGGGATGCGGCGAACTTGGCGGATCCCCCAGAAGTCGCCGGTGGTGCGCAGCGCGTCTTCGACCGTGGACAGGCGAACGGGCCGGCGCTCATGGGTCAGCGGGTCGAAGTCGACGAGCAGATCGCTGATTTCCATGGCCGTGGACCAGTTCGAACGCGGCGCCATCTCCCAAGTATCGCCGCCCAACGGGACTTGGCGCCGCTCACTGTGCGACCGAACGCACCAGGTCCCCGAGGAATCCCGCGCCCGGTCGACCGGTGTGTCCGCATAGCATCGGTGGCCTATGTCGAACCCGATGAAGCCTCGCTCTACCGACGTCACCGATGGCCCCAAGAAGGCGCCGGCTCGGGCCATGTTGCGGGCCGTAGGGATGGGTGACGGCGACTGGGACAAGGCTCAGGTCGGTGTGGCGTCGAGCTGGAACGAAGTCACCCCGTGCAACATGCCGCTCGACCGTCTGGCCGACCGGGCCAAGGATGGGGTCCGCGCCGCGGGTGGATTCCCCATGGAGTTCTGCACGATTGCCGTCAGCGACGGCATTTCGATGGGCCACGAAGGTATGCGCGCGTCGCTTGTCTCGCGTGAGGTGATTGCCGACTCGGTAGAAACGGTGATGCACGCCGAGCGTCTCGACGCGCTGGTGGCGTTGGCCGGCTGCGACAAGAGCCTGCCCGGCATGATGATGGCGGCGGCCC
>JAYSTV010000153.1:0-1620 GCA_043719425.1 Acidimicrobiia bacterium
CGCGGCTGGGTTGTCCATCCCGCCGAAGGGGCGCACCTGCGCTGAGGGGCTCCTCGTCGTAACCCAGGGCGAGTACCGTGCTGGCCGAACACGGCTCGACGACGGGCCGACCGAACGGAAGGTCTGCGCCATGGCCCAGCAGGTCAAAGGAATTGTTGCCCGAACAAAGAAGGCGCCGGTCTCGCTCGAGACCATCGTGGTCCCCGATCCAGGTCCGGGCGAAGCGGTCGTACAGGTCCAGGCGTGCGGGGTCTGTCACACCGATTTGCACTATCGCGAGGGCGGGATCAACGACGACTTTCCGTTTCTCCTGGGTCATGAGGCGGCGGGCGTCGTTGAGGCAGTTGGGGCCGGCGTCACGAATGTTGCCGTGGGGGACTTCGTCATCCTGAACTGGCGGGCGGTGTGTGGGAACTGTCGGAGCTGTCGTCGTGGCCGTCCGCAGTTCTGTTTCGCTACCTTCAATGCCACACAGAAGATGACGTTGCTCGATGGCACGGTCTTGTCGCCGGCGCTCGGGATCGGCGCATTTGCCGAGAAGACGTTGGTGCATGCCGGCCAGTGCACGCCGGTCAACGCCGCTGCGCCGGCCGCGACAGCCGGTCTGCTCGGTTGTGGCGTGATGGCCGGTCTCGGGGCGGCGATGCTCACCGGCAACGTGGGCCGCGGTGACACCGTGGCCGTGTTCGGCTGCGGCGGAGTCGGCGACGCGGCCATCATGGGCGCCAAGTTGGCGGGTGCCACCACGATCGTCGCTGTCGACCTCGATGATCGCAAACTCGCGTGGGCCAAAGAGTGCGGGGCCACGCACACCGTGAATGCATCGACCGGTGATCCGGTTGCGGGCGTGCGGGCGGCAACCGGCGGTTTCGGGGCCGATGTCGTGATCGAAGCGGTGGGCAATCCGAAGGTGTTGGAGCAAGCGTTCTTCGCCCGCGATCTCGCCGGCACGGTCGTGCAGGTGGGCGTGCCCACTCCCGACATGCGCATGCCTGACATCCCGATGATCGAATTCTTCGGTCGTGGCGGTGCGCTCAAGCCGAGTTGGTACGGCGACTGTCTGCCGTCGCGCGATTTCCCGCTCCTCATCGATCTGTATCTCCAGGGACGGCTTGACCTTGATCGATTCGTATCGGAGACGATCGGACTCGATGGTGTGGAAGATGCCTTCCACCGCATGGAACGTGGCGAAGTTCTTCGCTCCGTGGTGGTGTTCTGATGCCCGTCGAACTCATCACTACATCCGGTGTGTTCGCTCTCGACGGCGGAGAGTGGGAAGTGACCAACAACGTCTGGCTCGTGGGCGACGACCGCGAGGTCATCGTGATCGATGCGGCGCACGATCACGCACCGATCGTTGGCGCTATTAACGGCCGAAGGGTGAAAGCGATCGTGCTGACTCACGGCCACAACGACCATATCAACGCGGCCGGCGCACTCTCCGACGAGACCGATGCGCCAATTCATCTGCACACTGATGATCGGATGCTGTGGGACGTGGTCTATCCGGGTCGCGCTCCCGATCGAACCCTTACCCCGGGCACGTCGATAACCACCGGCGGTATCGAACTCGGCGTGCTCCACACGCCCGGCCACTCCCCCGGTTGTTGCTGCCTACAC
>JAYSTV010000154.1:0-3951 GCA_043719425.1 Acidimicrobiia bacterium
GCGCCACCGCTACTTCTCCCGGGCACGGTCGTCGTCGGGTACCTCCGTGCGGTACTCGGACTCGGCGACGCGGGCCGTCGACTGGCCCGTCTCTTGGCGCAATCAGGCGAACGGGTGCGGTCTCTTTCCTATGACCACGTCGATGCGCCGCTCATTGTCCCGTGGCCGAACCCTGAGCGATCCGACATCGATAATCTCGATATCGTGATCCTGGCCGTGAACGGGGCCGAGATCTCGCGGGTTGCTCGCGCTCTCGGGGCCCACGCCCGTCACGGCCGCTACGTGATTGGCCTGTGGTTCTGGGAGCTGGAGGAGTTGAGCGACGACATGGCGCAAGGCTTTGCCGCCGTCGACGAAGTCTGGGTCACGAGCGAGTTCACCGCCGATGCGGTTCGACGCGCCGCGCCGGCACGGGTGGCTGTGCGGGTCATCCCGCTCGGGGCCGACCCCGCCACCCAGTCGCGTGGGCGCCGTACCGACGTGCGGGATCGGTTCGGGATCCCACTGGGCGTCGTCGTCGTCGGCAATGTGTTCGACCACGCCAGCCGAATCGAACGCAAGAACCCAATCGGCCTGATCGACGCCTGGAAGCTCGCCTATCCGCAGGCCGATCCGGCCGTGCGGGTGCTGTTCGTGAAATCGATGAACGCCGACACGTTTCCCGACGCCCACGAGGCGGTATTGGTGGCCGCCGCCGGGCGCACCGACGTGATCGTCCATGACGAGTTCCTGGCCGCCGCTGATCGCGACGCTCTCGCCGCGGAATTCGATGTTGTCGCCTCACTCCATCGCTCGGAGGGCTACGGTCTCACCCTGCTCGACGCCATGCTCCGTGGCGTGCCCGTCATCGCCTCGCGCTACTCGGGCAACCTGGCGTTCATGACGGACGACACCGCATGGTTGGTGCCCGTGACCCGGACCACGCTCACGAAGGCGGCGGGTCCGTATCCCGCCGGCGGAACGTGGGCCGAGCCAGATCTCCAAGCGGGAGCGAGAGCGTTGCGAGCAGTGGTCGACGGGATCGACTCAGCGCCCGTCCGAGCGCGCGTCGAACGAGCCCGCGAATCAGTACGCACACTTATCGATGGAACGGATGGCGTGGCGTTTGTGAAACAACGGCTGACGGAGATTCGCGCTCAGCGGTGACCGAACATGCCGATCGTGTCCACGGCCTTGGAGAGATCGAGCACAAGAACAGCCTTCTTGTCGATGACCTGACCAATCGTCGGCACCACGAGCGTTTCCAGACCATCGGGCTCGAACGAGCGCATCTTGTTCGCGAGTGAAAGCACCTCGGTGAAGCCGAGTGACTTGTCGAAGGCGATCGCTGACTGCAGATCGGCCAGAACGGCGTTGAGTGTCGTGGGGTTGCGCATGCCCCGCTTGATTGCCGCAGTCATGCCGTTGCGAATGAACGTCTGCTGACGGGCGATACGACCGAGATCGCTTCGTGGATCGCGCTTCCATGTGCCGTCCTTTTGCTTCTCTTCGTACTTGCGACTGCGCACGTAGGCCGTGGCCTGGCGGGGATTGAGTTTGAAGCACCCGGCGACCGGCTGGTTGAGCGCTGTCACCTTGTCTCGGGCAGGCTTCGGAAAGCAGATGTCAACCCCCCCGACAGCGGCAACAACCCGTTGAAAGCCTACAAAATCAACCTTCATCATGTGACGAATTGGGATGCCGAGATTCTCCTGAATTGTCCGGACCAGTAGGCGATCGCTGCGAGCTGAGGCAGCGTTGATGCGGTCAAAGGTATTGGTCCCCGGCAAGCGCACGTAGAGGTCTCGAGGGATCGAGAGCACCCACGCTTTGCGAGCATCAGGGTCAACCCGCAGCACCATGATCGTGTCGGAACGAGAGCCGGAGACTTTGCCTTTTCCTAGTCCAACGGCTTGATTGTCCGGCACATCTTCACGATTATCGGTGCCCGTCATCAAAATATTGAAGCTGTTCTTGCTGCCAACCGCCTCGACGCCGCTCGTGTCAAGCAACGGTCGATTGATCACCTGAGCGTCCGGAATGGTCACCAGCGGCGCGGGAACCGTGTCGGCCGAGGTGTCGGTGGCGTCGAGTCCCTCCACGTCGAGGCTTGGGAGCGGCGCCGCGGCTTCCGTGGAGGCCGGAATGTCATCGGGGCCCGGACCGGGCAACCCGGGAACGGTGCCGGGCACACCGGGTGGCGGTATGGGCGAGACCTCGGTATCACCGGCGGCGACTGCAGCGACCGTGGTTGGCGGAACTGTCGTGATTGCCACTCCCGTTGGCGTGGGGAGGGTCACGACCGTCCCACCCGGATTCGCTGCGCCGTGCGCGTCGAGTTGGTCGGCGCCCACTCCGTCGATGCGAGGAATCGACGCGAACCGCCAATACAGATACCCGACCCCGGCACCGAACAGGAGGAACAGCGCCAACACGCCGGCGATGACTCGGCGGGGCCACCGCCGCAAGGTCGCGACGGTCGGCTCGGTGGTCTCCGTCATGCGGAGCCTCAGGCCGTGGCCGACGCAAGAATTCTGGCGCCGAGCGTTTCGAGTTTCGGCAGGAATCCTTCGTAGCCACGGTCGACAATGCGCAGGTTCCGAATCGTCGTGTTGCCTTCGGCCACGAGCGCGGCGATCACGTAGCTGAAGCCGGCGCGAAGGTCGGGCACTTCGATGTCGGCGCCGTGCAACGGAGTCACACCTTCGAAGGTGGCGAGGTGAGGATGACCGAGCCCGCCGTAGCGACACGCCTTGCCCCGCGGACAACCGGTTCCGACTTTGATGTTGGCACCCATCTCATTGAGCGCCTTGGTGTAGCCGAACCGATTTTCGTAGACCGTCTCGTGAATGGTCGACGTGCCCATGCACTGCGTGAGCGTGACCCCAATCGGGGCCTGCCAGTCCGTCATGAGGCCCGGATGCACGGCCGTTTCCAAATCCACCGGACGAAGTCCGCCGGTGGCGCGTTGGAAGTGCAAACCGTCGGGTGAATCGGTGAACTGACCACCGAGCATGCGGTACGCGCCGAGAAACGACACCATGTCTTCGACGCGCGCATTGCGGACCACGACCTCGCCGCCGGTGGCGATCGCCGCACACGCCCAGCTCGCGACTTCGAGGCGATCGGGGATGGCCTGGTGTTCATAGCCATGCAGACCGTCTTGACCGTGAATGATGATCGTGCGGTCCGACCCGAAGATGATCGCCGCACCCATCTTCTGCAACACGGTGATCAGGTCGAGAATCTCCGGCTCCACGGCGGCGCCGTGCAAGGTGGTCACGCCCTCGGCGACACAGGCCGCGAGCAACACCTGCTCGGTGGCACCCACCGACGGGAAGGGCAGACGAATCTCACAACCCGTCAGCCGTTTGGCCCGCAGGTGCCAGCCATCGGGACGATGCTCGATCTCTGCACCGAGCTGTTCGAGTGCCATGAGGTGCCAGTTGACCTGGCGGCCACCGATGTCGTCACCACCGAGCGACGGGATGAGCGCCTCGCCGGTGCGATGGATCAGCGGGCCGCACAAAAGGATTGGGATGCGGCTACGACCGGTGAACTCGCCGAGGCGTTCTGGTGACAGCGGGGTCACGTGGGCCGCTTCGACGGTGACCGACCCAGCACCGTCGTCGCCGGCGTCGACCGTGATGCCCATGGCCCGGAGCATGTCCGACACGATGTAGGTGTCGGAAATGGCCGGCACGTTGTGCAGGGTGCAGGGGTCCTCCGTGAGCAGCGCGGCGACGAGCTGCTTGGAGATCGAGTTCTTGGCCCCGCGGACGGCGACCTCGCCTCGAATGGCGTGACCGCCTTCGAGCGTGATCGTGTCGATGGGTTGATGCGGAACCGGCACCCCGACAGGCTACCGGCACGCCCACCCGCTCCGGGGTCACCGTCGGCGGCGGAGGCTCATCTCGTCCCCGAGGGGGCGCGCACCTCGGCTGAGTTCACGCCCAGATCAGACGCACGCCG